>DASZWD010000017.1 GCA_035546775.1 Acidimicrobiales bacterium | reverse complement strand
CGCGAACTGCTGGAGTTGGCGCACGCGCTCGAAGACGCGGCCGGCCGCGTGCGAACGGAACACTGGGGGCCGCGCACCCTCGACGTCGACGTCCTGTTCGTGGGTGATCTCACGGTGAACGAGCCCGATCTCGTGGTCCCGCATCCGCTGTGGCGCCAGCGGGCGTTCGTCGTCGAACCCTTGCGCGAGGTCGCCGACGCGTCGATCGACGTGCCCACGCTGGACACGTCAGGCGTGACCAACCTCGGTTCGTTGTGGGGCGAGTGGGACCTGTCGGTCACGCCGGCCGACGCCGTCCGCTGGATGCGCGGGTGGGACGGGCCCTGGGCGGTGGCCGGGGGCTGGGCTATCGAGTTGTTCGTCGGCCGGCGAGTGCGCGACCACCGCGACCTCGAAATCGCCGTCGCCCGCGCTGACGCCGACCGGGTGCACGAGCAGTTCGCCGGCTGGGACTTGTTCTTCCCGTCCCCAGTCGCGATGACGCGCTGGCGGGCGGGCGACCCGCTGCCCGCCGATCAACACCAGGTGTGGGCGCAACGCGACGGCGTGTGGACCCACGAGGTCTTCTTCGAAGACATCCGTGACGGCCGCCTCCATTACCGCCGGGACGCGGCGGTGACGCTGCCCGTCGAACAAGCGATCCTCCGTAGCGCCGAGGGCATCCCGTACATCGCTCCCGAACTCCAACTGCTGTACAAGGCGAAGGCGATGCGCCGCCGCGACGAACTCGACTTCGCCGCCGCCGAACCGCTCCTGTCCGACGCCCAGCGCGCCTGGCTCTCGCTCTACCGCTAACTGTGTGCATCTCCAGGCGGGCCTGGCCGCCCTGGACATGCACACGGGCGACGGCGGGATGGCGGGCAGGCGACGGGCGCGGTGGCGGGGTGCTCTGATACCGTTTTGGTGGAGCGAACGGCACCCACCTGGGGCCGGAACGCAGAACCATGGACAACCCTTCCTTTCGTGTGATCGGCGCTGGCCGGGCGGGCGGTTCGATGCAACGCGCCCTGGCGAAGGCGGGCTGGACCGCGCGCCCCGCGCTGGGCCGCGACGACGACGTGCAGGACGCGGCGGCCGACGTCGACGTGCTCGTCATCGCCACTCCTGACGCGGCGATCGCGGCGGTGGCGCAGTCGGTCGTCGCCGTCGACTCGTGCGTCGTGGTGCACCTGAGCGGGTCGCTCGGACCTGACGTCTTGCTGCCCCACCCGCGACGCGCAGTGGTCCATCCCGTCATGGGGTTGCCCAACCAGGAGATCGGCGCCGCCCGCCTTCTCGACAACGGGTGGTTCGCGCTGACCGAGGGCTGCGATACCACCGGGGCCGACATCGTCGAGGCGTTGGGCGGACGCGCCATCACCCTGCGCGACGACGCCGACACGCGGGCGCTGCACCACGCGGCGTGCTGCGTCGCGGGCAACCACCTCGTCACCATTCTCGGACAGGTCGAGCGGCTGGCGAACGCGGCCGGGGTGTCGCCCGCCGCCTACCTGGAACTCGTGCGGGCCGTGGTCGACAACGTCGAGCAGATCGGCGCGGCGGCGGCACTCACCGGTCCGGTGGCGCGCGGCGACTACGGAACCGTCGAACGCCACCGCGAGGCGATCGCGGCGCACACGAACGACCTCGCGCTCTACGACGCTCTCCTGCCGGCGACGGAGGAGCTCGCCCGATGCAGGTGATCGACACCATCGCCGGATTCCGCAAGGCGCTCGACGCGGAGCGGGCCGAGGGCAAGACCGTCGGCCTCGTGCCGACCATGGGTGCGCTGCACGCCGGCCATGCGTCGCTGATCGACGCGGCCCGCGCGACGTGTGATGTCGTCGCGCTCACCTTGTTCGTGAACCCGCTCCAGTTCGGCCCGAACGAAGACCTGGCCAAGTACCCGAGGCCCTTCGAGGCCGACGTCGTCCTTGCTACCGCCCACGGCGCCGACTTCGTCCTCCATCCCTCCGTCGAGGAGATGTACGGGCCGAACGGGACGCGCACGACGATCCACGTCGCCGAGGTCAGCGAGGGCATGGAAGGCGCGGTGCGCCCCGGGCACTTCGACGGCGTCGCCACTGTCGTCGCCAAGTTGTTCAACGCCGCCGGACCATGCCGGGCGTTCTTCGGCGAGAAGGACTACCAGCAGTTACAGGTCGTGACGCAGCTCGTGCGCGACCTGTCGTTCCCCGTCGAGATCGTGCCGTGCCCGATCGTGCGCGAAGCCGACGGCCTCGCGCTCAGCTCGCGCAACGTCTATCTGTCCCCCGAGGACCGCGCCGCGGCCACTGTGTTGCACCGCGCCCTCCAAGCCGGCGCCGCCGATCTCGACCACGCCGTCGAAGTCATCACCGACATCGTCAACCACGAACCGCGCGCGACCCTCGACTATGCCGAGGCCGTCGTGACCGATCACGAAACCCGTCTCCTCGTCGCTGCCAAGTTCGGCACGACGCGGCTACTCGACAACATAGGAGTGACGCACTGATGCGCCGCCGCATGATGAAGTCCAAGATCCACCGTGCCACGGTCACCGACGCCAATCTGCACTACGTCGGGTCCATCAGCATCGACCCGCGCCTGATGGAGCTCGCGGACATCCTCGAGTGGGAACAGGTCACCGTCGTCGACATCGACAACGGGTCGCGCTTCGAGACCTACGCCATCGTGGGCAACCCGGGCGAGATCACCCTGAACGGCGCGGCCGCCCGCCTCGTGCACCCGGGCGACAAGGTGATCGTGATCACGTATGCCGACTACGAGGCCGAGGAGTGCGAGAACTTCACACCGCGCATCGTCCACGTCGACGGGGAGAACCGGCCGGTGCCGCACAACGTCGCGCTCGAAGCAGCGAGCAACTAAATCGCCGCCCCTCGCGGAGGGGTGCAACGATTGCGTCAGATGGCTGACCTCGACCTCCTCGTCCTCGGCTCCGGCGTGGCCGGTCTGTCGGCCGCGGTGCGCGCGTCGACGAGTGGACTGCGGGTGGGCGTGCTCACCAAGGGTGAACTCGAGCAGTCGGCGACGCGGTGGGCGCAGGGCGGCGTCGCCGCCGTGCTCGCCGACGACGAGGATTCGACGGACCTCCACCTCGCCGACACGCTCAAAGCGGGTGCGGGGCTGTGCGATGTCGACGCGGTGCGCATCCTCGTCGACGAGGGGCCGACGCGTGTCACCGAACTGATCGCCCTTGGCGCGGTGTTCGACCGCGACGAGAACGGCAATTTCCAGTTGGCGCGCGAGGGCGGCCACTCGCGGGCACGGGTGGTGCACGCCGGCGGCGCGGCGACCGGCTTGGAAATCGAGCGGGCGCTGGTCGAGGCGACCCAGACGACGGCGGCGTCGGTTATGGAGCGCTGGCTCGCCGTCGACCTGGTTATGGAGAACGGTCGGTGCCGCGGCGTCGTCGCCCGCCGGCCCGACGGTGAGCGCGTCGAGGTTCGCGCCACCCACACGCTGCTGGCCACCGGCGGCGCCGGCCAGCTCTTCGCCGTCACCACGAACCCGGAACAGGCGACGGGCGACGGCATCGCCATGGCGCTGCGCGCCGGTGTGGCCGTGGCCGACGTCGAGTTCATGCAGTTCCACCCGACGGCCCTGCACCATCCGGCGATGCCGCGCCCGCTGTTGTCCGAAGCCTTGCGCGGGCACGGCGCCATCCTGCGCGACCGCGACGGCAATCAGTTCGTCGACGAGTTGTCACCTCGCGACGTCGTGTCGCGGGCGATGCAGGCGACGATGTCGGCCCAAGGTGTCGACCACCTGTGGCTGGACGCCACCGGACTCGAGCGATTCGCCGAGCGCTTCCCGACGATCACCGCGTCGCTCACTGCCGTCGGCCTCGACCCGGCCAAGGACTGGCTGCCCATCGCGCCGGCGGCGCACTACCTGTCCGGCGGCGTTGTCACCGACCTGGACGGGCGCGCCGCGGTGGAAGGGCTGTGGGCCGCGGGTGAGGCAGCGTGTGTTGGCGTGCACGGCGCCAACCGCTTGGCGTCGAACTCACTGCTCGACGGGATGGTGTTCGCCGCCCGCGTCGTCGAAGCGATCGAAGACGGTCGCGTCACGCCCGAGGCCACCGGTGCCATGCGCGCCGTGCTCGAAGGCGGCACCGGCGGCATCCCGGGCCGGCGTATCGACCGCCCGGAGACGGCGCGCGCCGTTGCGCCCGCCGCGCTCGGACCCGACAAGATCCGCGACGCGCTCCAGCGCGCCATGACCCACGGCGCCGGTGTGCTGCGCAGCGCCCAGTCGCTCGAGGAGACGGACAAGGAGTTGCTGAGCCTCCAGGCCGCGATCCCGTCGTACATGCGCGCCGACGAACTCGAACTCAACAACCTCTTCACCGTCGCCTACGCCTTGCTCGATGCCGCGATGGCGCGCCAGGAGAGCCGCGGCGCCCACGCCCGCACCGACTTCCCCGACACATCGCCCGACTTCCGCTGCCGGCTGGTCATCCAGTGACGGTGAATCTGCACCCGCCGATCGGCGCCGTGCGCGACGCCGTCGAGCGGGCGCTGGCCGAAGACCTCACGCCTATGGGGGATCTCACGGCGGCGCTCATCGACCCGGGCGCGCGCGTCAACGCCGCGATCGTGGCCCGGCAGGAGGGCGTTCTCGCCGGCACCCTGTGCGTCGAGGAGACGTGCCGGCAGGTCGACCCCGACATCGCCGTGTCGTGGGAGATGGGCGAGGGGTGGCCGGTGCAATCGGGGGACATCGTCGGGTACCTCCACGGCTTCCTCCGTTCGGTGCTGACCGCCGAGCGCACGGCGCTCAACTTCCTCTCCCACCTCAGTGGCGTCGCCACGTTGACGGACAGGTTCGTCAGCGCGGTGCGCGGCACCGGTGTGCAGATCCTCGACACCCGCAAGACCACGCCCGGCCTGCGCGCGCTCGAAAAGGCCGCGGTGCGCGCCGGCGGTGGGCGCAACCACCGCGGGTCGCTCAGCGAGATGGTCCTGATCAAGGACAACCACCGCGCCGGGCTGTCGATCGCGGACGCAGTGAAGCAGGCGAAGGAGGCATGGCCGGCGCGCACGATCGAAGTCGAGTGCGACTCGATCGAACAGGTCGGCGAGGCCGTCGACGCCGGCGCGCAGATGATCATGCTCGACAACTTTCAACCCGATCAGATCCGGGGTGCCGTCGCACTCGTCGAAGGGCGCGCGGTAGTCGAGGTCAGCGGCCGCATGAGCCTCGAAACGATTCGCGCATACGCAGCTGGTGGCCCCGACGTGATTAGCGTCGGCGCGCTTACCCACTCGGCCCCCGTGTTCGACTTCGGCCTCGACTTGGAGAATCGCTAGTGCTGCTCGCCATCGACGCCGGCAACACCAACACCGTCATCGGCCTCTACGACGGCCACGCCCTGCTCACGCCGTGGCGGGTCGCGACGCAGGTCGAGCGCACCAGCGACGAGCTGGCGCTGCTGATCACGCAGTTCCTGGCGCAACAGGACATCGATTTCGACGAGCACATCGAAGGCGTGTGCGTGTCCTCGGGCGTGCCGCGCGTGACCTCCGCCTTGCGCGAGATGACGACGCGGTACGCGCCGCAGGCGCGCCTCGTGGTGCTCGAGCCGGGCACCAAGTCGGGCATGCCGATCCTGTACGACAACCCGCGCGAGGTCGGCGCCGACCGCATCGCCAACGCCGTGGGCGCGTACGACCTCTACGGCGGGCCGACGATCGTGGTCGACTTCGGCACCGCCAACACCATCGAGGCGATCAGCGCGGCGGGTGAGTACCTCGGTGGCGCCATCTTCCCGGGCATCGAGATCAGCCTCGACGCGTTGTTCGCCCGCGCCGCCGCCCTGCGCCGCGTCGAACTCGTCGAGCCGCGCAACATCATCGGCAAGACGACCGTGGAGTCGATCCAGTCGGGCGCGATCTACGGCTACGTCGCCCAGACCGACGGGCTCGTGCACCGCTTCCTCGACGAACTGGGCGACGCCACCGTCGTCGCCACCGGCGGGCTCTCGGGGCCGATCGTGCGGCTGTCGCAGACGATCGAGCACCACGAGCCGTGGCTCACGCTGCACGGCCTGCGGATCATCTACGAACGGAACGCGCATTGAGCGTTCCGTACCGTTTCGAAGTCAACGCCAGCGCCGTCGGTCTCCAGGACGACTACGGCGCGCTGCCGGCTGGGGAAGAGACCGGCGTCACGGTGTCGGTCGCGGGCCGGCTGATGTTGCGCCGCGAGATGGGCAAGCTGGCCTTCGGCACGCTCGACGACGCCACCGGGCGTATCCAGCTGTTCGCCGGCAGCAAGTGGACCGCCGAGTTCGACGCGTTCTGCGGGCTGTCACTGGGCGACTGGATCGGCGCCGAAGGTGAGGTCGTCAAGACCAAGACGGGCGAGTTGTCGATCAAGGTGTCGACCTGGACGATGCTCGCCGAGACGCGGCGCAACTTCCCCGACAAGTGGAAGGGCATCTCGGACGCGGACCTTCGCTACCGGCAGCGCTACGTCGACCTGTGGGTGACGCCCGAGGCGCGCGCCGCGCTGCTGGCGCGTACCAGGGTGCTGGCGTCGATGCGCCAGTACCTCGCCGACCGCGGCTTCGTCGAAGTGGAAACGCCCGTGCTGCACACCAGCGCCGGCGGCGGCACCGCCAAGAAGTTCGAGACGCACTTCAACGCCCTCGATACCGACTTCGAGTTGCGCATCGCCAGTGAGCTGTACCTCAAACGACTGGTGGTCGGTGGGTTCACGAAGGTCTTCGAGATTTCTCGCGTGTTCCGCAACGAAGGGTTGTCGCCGCGCCACAACCCCGAGTTCACGATGCTCGAACTGCAGGAGGCCTACGCCGACTACATCGACATGATGACGCTGTTCGAGGACATGATCGCCAACATCGCCATGGACGTGTGCGGTACCACGAAGCTCACCTACAACGACCGCGACCTCGATCTCACGCCGCCGTGGCGCCGAGCGACGATGGACGACCTCGTCGAGGAGTTCACGGGCGCGCGCGTCGACATCAACTCTCCCATCGAGGAGCTACGAAAGGTCGCCGACGAGCACGGCGTTCCCTACGAGAAGGAATGGGGTCCGGGGAAGGTGCTCGTCGAGATCTACGAGAAGACCGTCGAGACCAACTTGTGGCAACCGACCTTCGTCATGGATCACCCCAAGGAAACGTCGCCGCTGGCCCGCGACCATCGTGAGCGCCGTGGCTACACCGAGCGCTTCGAGCCGATCGTGTGCGGCCGTGAACTCGGCAACGCCTTCACCGAACTGGTCGACCCCGTCGAGCAGCGGGCGACGTTCGAGGCGCAAGCGCGCGCCAAGGCGGGCGGCGACGACGAAGCGATGTCGGTCGACGAGGATTACATCCGCGCCCTCGAATACGGGCTGCCCCCCAACGGCGGCCTCGGCGTCGGCGTCGACCGCCTCGTGATGCTGCTCACCGACTCGCAGAACATTCGCGACGTGCTGCCCTTCCCCGCCCTGCGACCCGAGGTGTTCTGAAATGAGACGAGCGCTCGTCGCCATCACCGTGCTGTCCGCGGTCGCCCTCAGTGTCGCGGTCAAGCCGGCGAACGCCAGCGGACCGTGTACCGACGACTCGCGGGCGTGCGTCGTGAGCGCGGCGCAGTCGTATCTCGACGCGCTGGTGTCGCACAACGCGTCGAAGGTGCGCTTCGCGTCGAACGTCTTACGCGACGAGAACGGTGTGATCAGCGGTAGCGGTGCGAAGGCGATGCGACACCAACTGGCAACATCGCAGGAATACAAGTTGATCACGCGTCTCCACGACGAGCGGTGGGTCGCCGAAGGTGACGAGGCCGACGCGTTCTATCGCATCGAGGCCAGTGCCGTCCCCGGCCAAGACGTGCACGCGGCCACGGCGTATGTCGCCGAACGGTTCAACGTGGTGCACGGACTCATCACGCGCATTGACGTCGTCGAGTGTTTCGCCGGCGCACTGACGACGGAGGCTGCCCAGGAGCGTTCCGTGGCACCACTCGTCACGGACTTGTGTCTGCGCAGCGGCCCGAAGGGCCTCTAGCGCGCCAGCGCGTACAGCCGCGGCCAGTGGCCCTTCTGGAAGAAGCGGTGCTGGCCGACGAGGCGCCAGTCGTGCTGGGTCTGCAATGCAGACTCGAAGAGCCTGATCTCGTGCGTCAGCACGAAGAAGCGGCCGCCGAGACGGGCCGCGGCCCGTAGCAACGCGGGATACAGCGCAGCGTTCGCTTCATGCGAGCCGACCGATGTGCCCCATGGCGGATTGGCGACGAGCACGTCGAAGTCGCCTTCGACCGTGAGCACGTCCTCGTTGTAGAGCTCGACGCGCGCGCCGCGGATCGCGGCGTTGCGCAGATGCGTCTTGGTGACGGCGATGGCGTCGGGGTCGACGTCGAAGCCGACGATCCGCTGCGCCGGGCCGGCGATGAGCCGCTCGATCAACAGCGTGCCGCTGCCGCACATCAGATCGGCGAAGCGGTCCGTCGGCTGCGGGTCGGTCAGCTGGATGATCGCGGCTGCGATCGTGGCGTTGAGCCCGCCTTCGTAGCGCTCGGTCCGCCACGCCCGCGCCGACAGCGGTCGGGGTGTGAGACGGAGGAGCACCTCCCAGCGCGGCCGCAGCCGGATCAACAGCTCGCCGTCGGGATCGTCGACGAGACCGGTGGCTTCGGCGATGGCGGAGCGCCACCGCAGCATGTCGTCGCTGTCGCTGCCCGCCGCGCTCACGCGAAACGACGCGAACTTCGAGGGCAGGGCGCGGACGTGTTCGGCGATCGTCGCCACGTGCTCAGGCGAAATCAGCGTGCGCGGTCGTGACACGTCGAACGCAAGTGACTCGTATGCGGCAACGACGGTGCGCCACGCCAAGGCGTCGCGCAGATCCGCAACCTCGATGACCGCCTCGGTCTCGCTCACGGGCGTCGCGCCCGTCTCGCGCACGACGAAGGGCGACATCCCGTCGAGATGCTCGAGCACGACCCGACGCGTCAGGTGCGGCAGGCCTTAAGAACGGCGGGGCAGGGTGTCGAGGACGGCGTCGCCGAGCTTGGCCATCCCGTCCCGGACGGGATTGGCGGGCAGCGCGCCGAGGGCGTCGGTGCCGCGGGCGAGGTAGTCGCGGGCGCGCTCGATCGTGTAGTCGATGCCGCCGCTCGCCCGGACGAGGTCGCGGGCGGTGTCGCGCGCCGCGGAGTCCAGGCGCGTACCGAGCAGCGGGCGCAGCTGCGGGCCGATGTCATCGGACGCCAGCGCCCGGATGACCGGCAGGGTGTAGACCCCTTCGACGAGGTCGTTGCCCGCCGGCTTGCCCAGCTCCTCGTCGGTGGCGACGAGGTCGAGCACGTCGTCGACGAGCTGGAACGCCATGCCGAAGTTGTCGCCGAAGGTGGTGAGGGCGTCGATCTGGTCGCGGGGCAGTCCCGCCACGATGCCGCCGATCCGGGCGGCGGTCGCCAGCAGCGACGCCGTCTTGCCCGAGATCGACGCCGCGTGGGCCGCCTCGGAACGGTCGGCGGAGTACGCCGTCTTCAGCTCGCCGACCTGGCCCTCGCAGAGCCGTCCGATCGTGGCGGCCAACAGCCCGGCCACCTCGGTGCCGAGCGACGCCGCCAACTCGGACGCGCGGGACAGCAAAAAGTCCCCGGAGAGAATTGCGACGAGATTGCCCCACTTCGCGTTGACCGAGGGGACGCCGCGGCGCGTTTCAGCGTCGTCCATCACGTCGTCGTGGTACAGGGAGCCGATATGCACCAGTTCGACGGAAACGCCGCCGGTGATGACGTCGTCGGTGACCGGAGAGCCACCGGCAGCCGCCGCCACCATCGTGAGCACGGGACGCAGGCGTTTTCCGCCGGCGCCGATGAGATGACCGGCGATTTCGGTGAGGTACGGGTCCTCGGCGGTCACGGCGTCGCGTAGCCGAGCCTCCGTGCGCGCCAATCCGTCTGGAAGCCAGGGAACATCCAGGACGTCCAGAATGTTGGCCATCTATCCACAACGCTACGCGGTGAGCCTGCAAGTAAGGCAATCCGCGACCGATCGGGTAACTACCCACCCACCACGTAGACTGAAAGAAAAGCCACCACGGCAGGGGAGGCCTCTTGTTCGAACGATTTACCGATAGGGCCCGCAGGGTTCTCGTCCTGGCCCAAGAAGAGGCCAGGCTGCTCAACCACAACTTCATCGGGACCGAGCACATCCTGCTCGGCCTCATCCACGAGGGCGAGGGTACGGCCGCGAAGGCGCTCGAGTCCCTCGGCATCACCCTCGAGGCGGTGCGCGAGAAGGTTGAGGAGACCATCGGCCCTGCCGGCGCGTCCACGACCGGCTCCCCGCCGTTCACGCCGCGGGCCAAGAAGGTGCTCGAGCTGTCGCTGCGCGAAGCGCTGCAGCTGGGCCACAACTACATCGGCACGGAGCACATGCTCCTCGGTGTCGTGCGCGAGGGCGAAGGCGTCGCCGCCACCGTCCTGCAGAGCCTGGGCGCCGACCTGAGTCGCGTTCGCCAGCAGGTCATCCAGCTGCTCAGTTCCGGCGGCCTCGGGGGCAAGGAAGCTGCCGCTTCCGGTGCCGGCCCCGCGTCGTCGGGCGCCGAGCCGGGCACGTCGGGCTCGGCCGTGCTGGACCAGTTCGGTCGCAACCTCACGACGCTGGCCCGCGAGCACAAGCTCGATCCCGTCATCGGGCGCGAGCGTGAGATCGAGCGGGTCATGCAGGTCCTGTCCCGCCGCACCAAGAACAACCCCGTCCTCATCGGCGAGCCTGGCGTCGGCAAGACCGCCGTCGTCGAGGGCCTCGCCCAGCGCATCGTCGTCGACGACGTGCCGGAAACGCTGACGGGCAAGCAGCTCTACACCCTCGACCTCGGCGCCCTTGTTGCCGGGTCCCGCTACCGCGGCGACTTCGAAGAGCGCCTCAAGAAGGTGCTCAAGGAGATCAAGACCCGCGGCGACATCATCCTGTTCATCGACGAGCTGCACACCCTCGTGGGTGCGGGCGCCGCCGAAGGCGCCATCGACGCCGCGTCGATCCTCAAGCCGATGCTCGCCCGCGGTGAACTGCAGACAATCGGCGCCACCACGCTCGACGAGTACCGCAAGCACCTGGAGAAGGACGCAGCCCTCGAGCGCCGCTTCCAGCCGATCAAGGTGGAGGAGCCGTCGCTCAGCCACACGATCGAGATCCTGAAGGGCCTGCGTGACGGCTACGAGAAGCACCACCAGGTCACCATCACCGACCAGGCCCTCGTCGCCGCGGCCAACCTCGCCGACCGCTACATCGCCGACCGCTACCTGCCGGACAAGGCCATCGACCTCATCGACGAGGCGGGCTCGCGCCTGCGCATCCGCCGCATGAAGGCCAAGCCGGGCCAGCCGACCGAGCAGCAGCTCGCCAAGGTGCGCCGCGACAAGGAAGCCGCCATCGAAGCCCAGCAGTACGAAGTGGCCAAGGAACTGGCGGCCAAGGAGAAGGACTTGCGCGAGCAGGTCGCGGCCGCCCAGGCCGCCGGCATCCCCGTCGACCAGGAGATCAAGGCCGAGGACAACCTCTTCGACGTCGTCGACGAGGAAGTCATCGCCGAGGTCCTCAGCCATTGGACGGGCATTCCCGTCTACAAGCTGACCGAAGAGGAGACGGCCAAGCTCCTGCGCATGGAAGACGAGTTGCACAAGCGCGTCATCGGCCAGGAAGACGCCATCACCGCGGTCGCCCAGGCCATCCGGCGCACGCGTGCCGGTCTCAAGGACCCGAAGCGCCCGTCGGGCTCGTTCATCTTCCTCGGCCCCTCCGGCGTCGGCAAGACCGAGCTCGCCCGCACGCTCACCGAGTTCCTCTTCGGTGACGAGTCGGCGCTGATCCGCCTCGACATGTCGGAGTACATGGAGAAGCACACGGTGTCGCGTCTCGTCGGTGCGCCTCCGGGCTACGTCGGCTACGAAGAGGGCGGCCAGCTCACCGAGCAGGTGCGGCGCAAGCCGTTCTCCGTCGTGCTGTTCGACGAGATCGAGAAGGCCCACCCCGACGTGTTCAACACGTTGCTGCAGATCCTCGAGGACGGTCGCCTGACCGACAGCCAGGGCCGTACGGTCGACTTCAAGAACACCGTGCTGATCATGACGTCGAACCTCGGCACCGCCGACCTGCGCAAGGCCACCATCGGCTTCGCCAAGTCGTCCGAAGCGCTCACCCACGAGCGCATGAAGGAGAAGGTGAACGAGGCGCTCAAGGGCCACTTCCGCCCCGAGTTCCTCAACCGCATCGACGAGATCATCGTGTTCCACGAGCTGAGCAAGGAAGAGATCATCGAGATCGTCGACCTGCTCATCGTGCGGATTCGCGAGCAGCTCGAGGGCCAGGGTCTGGGCTTCGAGCTGACGATGGAGGCCAAGGGTCTCCTCGCCGACAAGGGTTGGGATCCGCAGATGGGCGCACGCCCGCTGCGCCGTGCCATCCAGCGGATGATCGAGCAGCCCCTGTCCGAGAAGATCCTCTCCAAGGACTACGAGGCCGGTCAGACGATCCTGATCGACGCGGAGAACGGCGAGATCGTCTTCAAGATCATCCCGGCGCTCGAAGAAACGCCTCCCGTCGAACTCGCCGGGTCCGGCACGGAGTAGCTTCGGCGGCCGTATGGCCGGCGTCTACAAATCGATCCTGGTTGGAACCGATGGCTCTGCCACCGCGGCGATCGCCGTGGACAAGGCCATCGAGGTCGCGGTGGCGACCGGCGCGGCGCTGACCGTGTTCTCCGCGGGCAAGTCCCCCAAGGCCGACGACGTTGTCGCCGCGGCCCTGGCGCGGGTCAAGATCGCCGGGATCAAGAAGGCGACGGGCAAGGCGGTCGACGCACCGGCGGCCGAAGCACTCGTGGAAGAGGCCGTCAACGGCGGCTACGACCTGCTGGTGCTCGGCAACAAGGGCATGCAGGGCATCGGTCGTTTCGTCGCCAACAGCGTGCCGAACAAGGTCTCCAAGATGTCGCCCTGCGCTCTGCTCATCGTGCGCACCACCTAGATCGTTGCGCAGCCTCCGTTTGGCCGCGGCCGCGGCCGCGCTCGTCCTGTTCGGCGGATGCCAGGCGGCGGTGCGCGTCGGCATCGACGCCAACAATCACGGCGGCGGACGCGTCGTCGCCGTCGTGACCCTCGACCGCGACGCCCAGAAGGTCGTCGGCGACCTCAAGGGCAAGCTGCGGGTCGACGACTTGAAGCGCGCGGGCTGGCGGATCGACGGGCCGACGAAGTCGGGTACCGACGTGGAGATCACGGCGACGAAGCCGTTCACGTCGGCGGCCGGCGCCGCCCGCGCCATCCGTCAGCTCGACGGCGGCAGCGGCCTGTTCAGCGGCTTCTCCGTCGCCCAGCACCGCTCGTTGTTGCGCACCACGACGCAGGTGCACGGCACCGTCGACCTGCGGAAGGGCATCGACGCCTTCAGCGACCCGACGCTGACGCAAGCGCTGGGCACGCCGCTCGGCGCCACCTCAGACGAGTTCGCGCAGCGCATCGGTACCGAGTTGGCCAAAGCGCTGCCGATCACCATCGGCGTGCGCTTGCCCGGTGAGGTGACGTCGAACGCTCCTGTCGAGGACGGCGGGTCTGCGGCGTGGCACCCCAAGCTGGGCGATCGCATCGCGGTCGCGGCGACGGCCAAGCAGTGGAACGTCCTGCCGATCGCGTTGGGCGCCGTCGCCATCCTTGCCGCCGGCACCGCCCTGATCGTCGGCCTCGGCGGGCGGCGCGGCCGCCGCGCTATACCGTCTCCGTAGGATCGGCGCAATGGCCAAGACCCGCACGGTGTTCCGGTGCAGCCAATGCGGCGCCGCGCATCCGAAGTGGCAGGGGCAGTGCGCCACGTGCGAGGAGTGGAACACGCTGGTCGAGGAAGTCGACGTGCCGGCGCGGGTCGCCTACGCGGGTCCCGCGAGCAAGGCGGTGCCGCTCACGTCGGTCGACGCGTCCGACGCCCACGCCCGACCCACCTGGGTCAGCGAGTTCGACCGGGTGCTCGGCGGCGGACTGGTAGCGGGCTCGGTCACGCTGCTCGGCGGCGAGCCCGGCATCGGCAAGTCGACGCTGACGCTGCAGATCCTCGGCTCGCTGGCCAACAGCGGCCGCCGCGGCCTGCTGGTCTCGGCCGAGGAGTCGCCACAGCAGGTGCAGCTGCGCGCCGGGCGACTCGGGGCGCGCCGCGACGGCGTGTGGATCGTGGCCGAGACGGCGCTGCCGTCGATCCTCGCCGCGGTGTCCGAGGTCCAACCCGACCTGCTGGTGGTCGACTCGATCCAGACCGTGTTCGACCCCGAGTCCGACTCGTCGCCGGGATCCGTGACGCAGGTGCGCGAGTGTGCCCACGCCCTCGTGCTGGCGGCGAAGGCATCAGGGGTGCCCACGATCCTGGTGGGCCACGTCACCAAGGACGGCAATCTCGCCGGCCCGCGTGTGCTCGAGCATGTCGTCGACACCGTGCTGTCGTTCGAGGGCGACCGGCACCACGCGCTGCGGATGCTGCGCGCCGCCAAGCACCGCTTCGGTGCCACTGGCGAACTGGGCCTCTTCGAGATGCGCGACGAGGGCCTCGTCGGCCTCGACGACCCGGCTGAGTTGCTCCTCGGCGACCGGCGTCCCGATCTTGCGGGGTCCTGCGTCGTGCCCGTCCTCGAGGGCAAACGCACGCTGTTGGTGGAGGTGCAGGCGCTGGTGTCCAAGACGAACGCGCCGATGCCGCGTCGCTCGGCGCAGGGAGTCGACACCAATCGCCTCGCCACGATGCTCGCCGTGATGCAGCGCAGCGGCGCGTTCTTCTTCGGCGACAAGGACGTGTACGCGTCCGTTGTCGGTGGCGTGAAGGTCGGCGAACCCGCCGGCGACCTCGGCCTCGCCATCGCGCTGGCTTCAGCGGCGAGCGAAACCCAGGTGCCCGCGGATGTCGTGGCCATTGGCGAAGTCGGCCTCGGCGGCGAGATCCGTCGCGTGGCGCACATGGATCGTCGCCTGCAGGAGGCCGCCCGTCTCGGCTTCGGCCGTGCCATCGTGCCCGCGGCGACCCCCGAGGTGCCGGGCATTCAGCTGATGCGGATGGCGACGCTCGCCGACGCGCTCAAGGGCTTCAAGCCGAAGCGCGACTAGAGATCCGGCGGCGGGCCGCCGCGCGACTTGTCCATCGGCGACATGAGGCTCACGTGGTTCCCGTCGGGGTCGACGATGATCGCGTAGCGCGCGCCCCAGAAGGCGTCGAAGGGAGCGCGGTGCGACGGGTGACCGAGCCCGACCATGTGGTCGTGCAGCGCGTCGACGTCTTCGCGCGTGTCGGTGCGGAACGTGATCACGACGCCGGTCCCGCTGCGCCAATCGGGCGCGTAACTACGCGTCAGCGCCTCGCTGTCGATGTCCATCCCGTACTCGCCGTCGAAGGACGTGTGCCAGTGGTGCATCACGCCGTCTTTGATCCAGACATCGTCGTCGGGGATGTCGACGCCGAGCTCGCGGTAGAAGGCGACCGATTTGTTCATGTCGCGCGGGACGATGTCGACGCCGCCGAAGCGGGCGCGGGGAGGAGTCATATCCCCGAACAGTACGATTGCCCGCGATGGCACCGCGTCGGCCCGCCGTGATGATCGAGGCGCTCGCCGCCATCGCGCCCGGCACCGCCCTGCGCGAAGGCCTCGACCGGATCCTCCAGGCGAACATGGGCGCGCTGATCGTCATCGGCGACGGGCCCGACGTGCTCGCCGTCTCCAGCGGCGGCTTCCTCCTCGACGCCGAGTTCTCGGCCCAGCGCCTCTCGGAGCTGGCCAAGATGGACGGTGCCATCGTGGTGACGCCCGACGCGTCGCGCATCGCCCGCGCCAACGTGCACCTCGTGCCCGACCCGTCGGTGCCGACGTCGGAAACCGGCACCCGCCACCGCACCGCCGAGCGCGTCGCCCGCAGCCTCGACATCCCGGTCATCTCGGTGTCCGAGGACATGTCGATCATCACCGTGTACCGCGGCCGCCACAAGCACCGCGTGCAACCAATCCCGGGTCTGTTGGCGAATGCCGGTCAGGCGTTGCAGACCCTCGAGCGCTACAAGCACCGCCTCGACGCCGAAGAGAACAACCTCAACCTGCTCGAGGTGCGCGACCAAGCGACGGTGCGCGACGTCGCCGTCGTGCTCCAGCGCATCGAGATGGTGCGTCGCGTGGCCGACGAGATCTACGACCGCATCGTCGAGCTCGGCTCGGAAGGCCGGCTGGTGTTGTTGCAGCTCGACGAGTTGGTCGGCGGCGTCGACGACGACCGCTTGCTCGTCCTACGTGACTACGCCGCCGAGACGGCGTTCGACCGCGCCGAGAGCACCCTCGCCGGGTTGGCCGACGACGAGCTCGTCGAGTTGTCGGTGGTGGCGCGCGTGCTCGGCCACGGCGGCATCGACCTCGACACGCCCATCTCACCGCGCGGCTACCGCCAGCTCCATCGACTGCCGCGCCTGCCCGAGACCGTCATCGACGCCGTTGTCGACCGCTTTGGCTCGCTGTCCAAGATGTTGACGGCGACCGCCGACGAACTCGACACGGTCGGCGGCGTCGGCGCAGTGCGCGCCCGGGCCATCCGCGACGGCTTCGCCCGCATCGCCGACGCCACCCTGGGCTAGTTGTTGCCTCGCGGTTGCTGTTGCGATCGCCGCAATACGTTGTTGTCAGCAGGGTGCCCCCGATCGGCACTTTGTGGCTAGGCGCGCGGCCACAAATGACCAAAGAGCGACCCGTGCCGACCTCTTTGGTCACGGGCGGTCTCTGTGCGACAACGAATGACCAACGAGCGTTCGTCGGTATCACCTATCGCCGGCGTGGTGTCGCTAGAGCGAGAGCAGTTGCAGCGCGTAGACGGCGTCGCCGAGATAGTGAAGGGCGGCGCCCGGACGCAGTGAACTAGTCAGGGCGCGGAGCAGGCACAAGGCGATTCCGAAGGGGACTATCGCCGGGATCGTCCACCATTGGCCAACGTGGAACGCGCCGAACAGGCAACCGGCGACGATCGGTCCGTGACGGTCCTGCACCCAGCCTCGGAACAACGTCTCCTCGACCGCGATGGTGAGTGGGATCCGGATGAGCAGCTGGAAGGCGACGATCGCGGGCCCGAGTGTGAACGGGATGTCCCCTCGGTTCGCGGCAGGGCTGTTCAGCGACCACGATGGTCCGGGAACGATGGCCCAGAGGTGGTCGATGAACCACAGGCGCACGGGCGACAGGCCGATGAGCGCGAAGATCGCGAACGCAATCCACATGTTGCGCCGGTTCCCGAGCGTCGCGTCGTCCCCCACCCGTCGTCCCCACCAACCGCCAACCAAAGAGCGAAACGACTGATGCTCGACCCGCGGCAGCACGAGCATCACCACGAAGAGCACCCCGACGCTTTGCAGGAGCGCGCCAACGCAGTAGTCGACCAGGCCGGGCTGGATGTCGAACTGATTGGCGATTGGCCGGACGAGCGCCAGTGACGCCAGGCTCGGAGCCGCCGCCAAGGTCACGACCGCCAGTGTCGTCGACCATTCAGCGCGCGCCGGCCGGACCGCCTGTGCCGGTGCCCCCATTGGCGCGAAGCCTACCGGCGGGTATCCGGCTCGGTCCGGAATGCGCGCGTCCCCTAACGACGGAAGGATGTCAGACAACGTGTCGAGAGAACACAGCTAGTACTCGACGAGTTCGACTTCGTAGCCGTCGGGGTCCATGAAGTAGGCGCGGCGGCCCGGTTCGTAGTCCGCCTCGAGGTGGAAGGTGGCGCCGAGCTCGATCGCTCGCCGCCGCGTGGCGTCGAGGTCGTCGACGACGAAGCCGAAGTGGTTTACGCCCGGTCGCAGATAGTCGTGCTCGACGGCGCCGTCGGCCGTGGCCTGGAACAGCGCCAGGTAGCAGCGGTCGTCGCCGACGTGGGCGCCGAGACGGTTGGCGTCGACGGCACCCTTCCAGCGCACCTCGAGATCGAGCAGATCGCAGTAGAACGCCACGGAACGGTCGAGGTCCGAGACGGTGAGGTTGACGTGTTCGAGGAACATGCCGCGCACGGTACGACTTCAAGTCCACTTGAGGTCAAGTACGTTCGTCGGCGTGCGAACGACGCTGTCCACCGGTACGCCCGCGATCCTCGAACGCCCTGCCGGTGAGCCGGCGCGGGGCGTTGTCCTGCTGCCCGACGTCGGCGGGCTGCGCCCGCTGTTCGACGACCTGTGCGCCCGCCTCGCTGGCGAATACGCCTGGGCGGTGTGCGCGCCCGAGCCGTTTCCGGGCAAGGAAGACACGCCGATGGGTCCTGAGCGGCTGGCGCTGATCCCGACGAACGACGACGACCGGTTCCTCGCCGACGTCACCGCCGCCGCGGAGTTGCTCGGCACGGCGCGCACCGCGGCGATCGGCTTCTGCCAGGGCGGCATGTGGGCCTACAAGGCGTCGACGCTGCCCGTCATCGATCGCGCCGTCGCCTTCTACGGGATGGTGCGCAACGCCGCGTGGGCGCGTCCAGGACACGCCGACGCCATCGACTTCCTGCGCCAACCCGGGCGCAAGCCGGTGCTGTCGATCAACGGTGGCGTCGACCAGTGGACGCCGGACGCCGACCTCGCCGACCTGCGGGCGCTGCCCGACGTCGACGTCGTCGTGTACCCCGACGCCGACCACGCCTTCGTGCACGGCGTCGACCGGCCGGTGTACCGCCCCGACGACGCCGCCGACGCCTGGGCCCGCGTGGCGAGGTTTCTCGCCTAGTTAGTCGGTCACCGCAGCAGCAACTCTTGGGCCATCGACACGACGACCTCGCCCGCTTCGTTGCGAATCGTCAGGCGAATCTGGCCGCGGCCGCCGAAGTTCACGAGCGAGTGCATGTCCATGTAGTGCCAGTCGGTGATGCGCGCCGGGCGATGGAACCACACCGCGTGATCGAGCGACGCCACCGGCGGACCCCCAGTGGCCGCGAAGTCGTCGTCCCAATCCATCTTCAGCGGACGCGACCCCATCCCCGTCCAGTCCGAGGCCATGCCGAAGTAGGCGGTGTGCAGGTGGACGTCGTCGCCGATGTCCACCGGCAGACGGAACCACTTGCGCTCCGTGGACTCATACGTGTTGTCGCTGCGCGGCTCGGTGGGGCCGAGGAAGACCGCTTCGAACCCGGCTAGGCCGAAGCCGTCGCTGGCCCCGCGCGCCGGCATGGGGCTCGGGTTGGGCAAGTCGTAGAGCCAGCCGCCCTCCGCGTCGGAGGTGAACGAACCCATGGCTTCGAACGTCCCTTTGCCGTTCTGCGACGCGTGCACCCGGCGCGACGTGTACGCCCGCCCCTCGCGGATCGTGGTGACGGTGTAGTCGATCGGAACCGCCGGGTTGCTGGGGCGCAAGAAGTAGCCGTGCAACGAATGCAGCCGCCGGCCTGCGGGTGCGTTGCGGGTGATGGCGGTGATGGCCTGGCCGATGACGGCCCCGCCGAACATCGTGTTGTCGCGGTCGTCGACGCACGCGCCGACGAACTCGCCCGGGGTTTCTTTCGGGCGGACATCGCTCAGGAGGCGCAGTTGATCAGCGCGCTCCTTGTCGACGTCGAATTCTTCGTCCCAGCCGGGCATGCCGGGCCACGCTATGTGAGCGCGGTGGGCGCCGGCCCCCGAATATCGGCGCGCCGCTGCCGTGATGCGTCAGGAGAGGATGTCGACCTCGGGGCGCTCGTGGGCGAAGTGGCGCGCGTGATGGTGCTGCCCCCGGGTCATCCAGACCTGGCGCAGGTTCGGCAACGTCAGCAGCGGCGCGAGCGCCTCGCCCGTCACGTGGGAACCGCGGACGTTGATGACCCGCAACGCCGGATGGAACGCCAGGGCGCGTAGGCCTTCGTCGGTGACGGCCGTGTCGCAGACGTCGAGGTGCTCGAGAGCGCGCAGGCCGGCGAAATGTTCCATCGCCGCGTCGGTGATGCGCGTCGATGCCACCGACAGCCAGCGCAGTTTCTGCAGCGTGTGAATCGCCGTCGCCGAGCGGTCGCCCACGCGTGTCTTGCTCAGGTCGAGTTCTTCGAGGCTCTCGAAGCGGACCACATGGTCGAAGTCGTCGTCGGTCGTCCGTTCATCGATGCACACGAGCTTCCACAGTGCGTGCGACGCGAGCTGCGCGAGGCCGGAGAGGTCGCTGCTTTCGGCGACGAGGCTCAACGCGCGGTGGCTGGTGTCGGCGAAGTCGTTGCGCCAGGCGGTGCGGCCGAAGCCGAACGGTCTAAAGCCGCGAGGCACTTCGATGTCGGGATGGTGCAGCGCCTCGAATGCCGCATCCGCCTGCCAGGCGTCGCCGAGGGCGCCCACTACATCGCCCGCTGCGCCAGCTGTGGCCGGTCCAGGATCTTGTAGCGGCGATCCGATTGGTGCAGCCAACCGAGGCGGATGAACGCCGAGAGCGCCTTGTTCACCCGCTCGCGCGACGCGCCGACCATGCCCGCGAGTTCCTCTTGGGTCACCGGGAGCACGAACTCCTCGGCTTCGCCCGCGAGTTCGAGCAGGCGCTTGGCCGTGCGGCCGGTCACGTCGAGGAACATCGAGTCGGCCAAGGCGGAGTCGGTCTGGCGCAGGCGGTTCGACAGCAGTTCGACGACGCCCCACAGCAGCGCCGGGTGCTCCTCGAGCACGTCGCGCACGGCGTGGTACGGCACGATCGCCATCTCCGTCGGTTCGAGCGAGCGCGCTTCGGCCGTGCGGGGCTGGCCGTCGAACAGGGGCATCTCGCCGAACAGATCGCCCTCTTCCATCAGGGCCACCACCGACTCGCGCCCGTCGAAGGCGCGCTTGGCGATGGCGACGCGTCCGTCGCGTACGACGTAGAGGCGATCAGCGGTTGCGCCCTCGGTGAAGATGATCTCGCCGCGCCCGTACCGGACGGGAATGGCATGCCCGGCCAGGTCGTCGAGGGACGCCTGATCGAAAAAGCGAAAGAGTTCCGCCCCCGCCAACAACTCTGCCGTGCTCATTGGGAACGTCAGGTTATCGACGCGACAAACACCAGGTGTAGGCGGTTGGTCAACTGGGGTGAAACCCGGTACCCTCGGATCGCGCCCACGCAGTACGAGTCCTTGGGAGAGGCATGCCAACCTTCGACGTCGGTGACAAGGTCGTGTATCCGCACCATGGTGCGGCCGTTATCGAAAAGCGTGAGAAGCGCGAGGCATTCGGTGAGAAGCGGGAATACCTGGTGCTCAAGGTTGCCTATGGCGATCTGACCCTGATGGTCCCGGCCGACAACACCGACGAAGTCGGTCTGCGCGAGGTCATCAACGACGAAGAAGTCGAAGAGGTCTTCGCCGTCCTGCGCAAGAAGGAAGCCCGCATGCCGACCAACTGGTCGCGGCGCTACAAGAACCACGTCGAGAAGTTGAAGTCCGGCGACATTTACCAGGTGGCCGAGGTCGTGCGGAACCTGTCGATCCGCGACAAGGACAAGGGCCTGTCGGCGGGCGAGAAGCGCATGCTGCAAAAGGCGCGCCAGATCCTCGTGTCGGAACTCACCTTCGCCATCGGCGTGTCCGAAGCGGAGGCCGAGGAGCGCCTCGACTCCGAACTGCCCTAGCCGTTCGCCCCGCCGGCATGTCCGTTTGGACCATCGTGTGCGCGGGGGGCGCGGGACACCGTTTCGGATCGGTCAAGCAATACGCCGCCCTCGGCGAGCAACGCCTGATCGACCATGCAGTGGCGAACGCCGCCGCGGCGTCTGATTTCGTCGTCGTCGGTGCGCCGGCCGACGACGTGGACGACCTGCGCTGGGCGTTCGCCTCGACGAAGATCAAAGTGATCCCCGGCGGCGTGTTGCGCTCCGACACGGTGCGCTGCGCCCTGGCCGTGATCCCCGCCATCGCCGAAGTGATCGTCGTGCACGACGCGGCGCGTCCGCTGGCGCCGCCGGCCTTGTTCGACTCGGTCGTCGCCGCCGTGCGCGGCGGCGCCGACGCTGCCGTGCCCGGGTTGGTGCCGCCCGACACCGTCAAGCGCGTTGCCGGCGACGTCGTCGTCGAGACGCTCGACCGCTCGGAACTCGTGCTGGTGCAGACGCCGCAGGCCTTCCGCGCCGACGTGCTGCGCGCCGCCCACGTAGGCAACCCCGACGCCACCGACGACGCCGCGCTCGTCGAACGCGCCGGCGGCAAGGTCGTCGTCGTGCCCGGCTCGCCGGCGGCGCACAAGGTCACGACCCCGGACGACCTCGCCGCCCTGGCGCAGCGGCTAGGACAGCAGGCGTGAAGATCCCCCGCGTCGGCCTGGGCTACGACGTCCACCGCTTCAGCGACGACCCGCAGCGTCCGTTTGTGCTCGGCGGTGTGACTTTCGACGGCGCGCCTGGACTCGTCGGCCATTCCGACGCCGACGCCGCCGCCCACGCCATCGCCGACGCCTTGCTCGGCGCCGCGGGTCTCGGCGACATCGGCCAGCACTTCCCCGACACCGACGAGGAATGGAAGGACGCCGACTCGCTCGTCCTGCTGCGCGCCATCGCGCTGCGCGTACAGGCCGCCGGTTTCGAGATCGGCAACGTCGACTGCACGGTCGTCACCGAGGCCCCGAAGCTGGCGCCGCAGCGCGACGCCATGGAAAAGAACCTCAGCGCCGCGATCGACGCGCCGGTGACGGTGAAGGCGACGCGACCCGAGTCGTTGGGCGCGCTCGGCCGGCGCGAAGGGCTGGCGTGCCTGGCAGTGGCGTTGATCGTCGAGAGCGAGCGCGGCTGATGCCGCCGCGGCCACCTGCGGGCGGGCGCTCGCGTCCAGGACCTCGCCGTAGCGGCGGCCGGCCGACGCGCGACTCGGGGGCGCGGCCCCGCGCCGTCGATCGCGGACTCGGCGGTCAGATCGTCGCCGGGCGCAACGCCGTGCGCGAACTACTCGTCGCCGGGCGACGTCCTGTGCGTGAGGTCTTCTTCGCCGAAGGCATCGACCCGGCGCCCGTCCTCGACGACATCGCGACGTTCGCGGCGAAGGCCGGAGTTCCGATTCGCACGATTCCCCGCGCCCGGCTCGACGCGCTGGCCGAGACCGAGGCGCCCCAGGGTGTCGTCGCCCGCGCCGCGGCGTTGCCCGAAGCCGACCTGAGCGCGCTCGCCGGTCCCGGCCGCAACGGCGAGCCGCCATTCCTGGTCGCCCTCGACGGAGTCACCGACCCGCACAACCTCGGCGCCGTCATTCGCAGCGCCGAGTCGGCCGGAGCGACGGGTCTCGTGGTCACGCGCCACCGCGCGGCGCACGTCACCCCAACCGTGACGAAAGCCGCCGCCGGCGCCGTCGAGTACCTCCCGATCGCCGTCGTCCCCGGCCTGCCCGCGGCCCTCCAGGAGCTCCAGGGACGCGGCGTTTGGACGGTCGGCCTCGCCAGCGACGCGCCACAGACAGTGTTCGATTTGCCCGTTGCCGACGGCCCGATCTGTCTGGTCCTCGGTTCCGAAGGGACTGGCATGACCCGACTAGTCCGTCAACGCTGTGAGATCGTCGTCGGGATCCCCCGACTCGGCCACACAGAGTCACTAAACGTGGCTGCGGCCGCCGCGGTGAGTTGTTACGAGGTGGCGCGCCGCCGTTTGACCGATTCGCCCTGATTCGTAGGGAGCTTTAACAAATTCCCGCCAACAATCACCCTCCGCGGTATTGACGATCCGTCAGACCATCGGTACAAGGATCTAGTCAGTTCGGGGCATCGGCAGGGGAGCGGTGTCCGGAATCCATCCACACACTGAGATTCCTGGAGACAGAAACGTGGCGGTAGAAGTTCACGCTCCCCTCACCGAGGACAACGACGACGTCCTCGTAGGGCGGTTCCAGGCTGGGGACATGCAGGCGCTTGACGCTCTGCTCACCAAGTATCGGCGCTTTGCTCGCTCGAAGGTTCGCAACTACTTCCTCGTGGGAGCAGACGCCGACGACCTCGAGCAGGAGGGCCTCATCGGTCTCTACAAGGCGGCGCGGGACTA
The DNA here is from genome assembly GCA_035546775.1 of Acidimicrobiales bacterium. Lineage (NCBI taxonomy): Bacteria > Bacillati > Actinomycetota > Acidimicrobiia > Acidimicrobiales > Acidimicrobiales bacterium. The sequence goes on along the minus strand of DASZWD010000017.1, from coordinate 107,520 downwards.
CCGCGCCGACCGTGCGGCGAGCTTTCCGGTGTTCGCGGAAATGTGCATTACGCGCCAAATCATCACCGCGGTGAAGGCGGCGACCCGTCAGAAGCACCAGCCGCTCAACGGCTATGTGTCGATTTCGACGCCGCTGAACCTCACCGATGACGGCGCCGATCCGCGCGACGAGCTGCTGCGCGATCACACCATCACCGATCCGGCCGATGTCGTCGCTGACGGCGATCAAGCCGAAGCGGTGCAGGTGGCGATTGCGCAGTTGCTGTCGTCGCTCGAGGTCGAGGTACTGAAGCTCTACGTGGAAGGGGCTACGTACGCCGAGATAAGCCAGTCTCTCAACCGCCACACCAAGGCGGTCGACAACGCAATCCAGCGCATCAAGCGCAAGGTCGAAGGCGTTCTGGCGGCGCGGGCCAAGCTGGAGCGGGCGGAGTTCGAGCGGCTGGCGTCGTAGTCTTGCCGGCGGTCGGCCTCTCGGGGCGGGCGCGCCGGATTAGCTCAGCTGGCAGAGCACCTCTCTTGTAAAGAGGATGTCGTCGGTTCGATTCCGACATCCGGCTCGGTGCGAATAGTTGTGTTTTTTGTGCCGCGTCGTACCATCTGTGTCCCTGCGTAACGGCGGGGCACGTGCTGGGGAATCGGGAATGTGCTGCATGCCGGCGGCACACCCGGAGGAGAACACGTGGCACGAACTGAAGAAGAGCGCGTCGCCCACGTCTGGCGACGGCTGGGCTTTGGGCCCGCGCCTGGTGACGTCGCCGCCGGGGTGAACGCCGGTGGCGCCACTGCGGTGATCGACGACCTCCTCAGTCGCGCCACGACGACGCCGACGGACTGGGGCTGGCCGGGCCTCCAGAACGACGGGCAGGACATCCTGCGCCTCGTCAACCGGTTGTTCGAGCTGTACGCGACCGCACCGGGCGCGGTGCAGGAACGCGTCTCGTGGATCCTGACCGGGCTCGTCGTCGCCGCCTACGGCGGCCAGGTGCAGCTGGGCGAGTTGCGGGCGCATTGGAACAAGCTGCGCGCGTGGCCGACCACCGGGACGTACCGCAGCCTCCTCAGCAGTGTCGCCAGTTCGTCGGCGATGCAGGTGTACCTCACGGGCACCGGCAGCGTTCCGCCGCATGCGAACGAGAACCTGGCGCGCGAGTTGATGGAGCTGTTCAGTCTCGGCGTCACCAACCCGCGCACGGGTGCCGCCAACTACAGCGAGACCGACGTCAAGGAAATCGCCCGCGCGTTGACGGGCTATAAGTTCGACACGAAGCACCGCACGCTGTCGTGGAGCTCGTCGAGCTGGGACAGCGGCACGAAGACGTTCCTTGGCGCCAGTCGCGGCGCGGCGAAGCTCGCCGACGTCATCAACGCGGTCGCGACCCACGACAGCTTCCGCTATTTCGTGCCGCAGCGGCTGTACCGCGAACTCCTGGGGTTCGATCCGTCACCGTCGGCGCTCGACGACATGGCCGCGGTGTGGATGCCCGACGGAAATCTTGGGGCGCTCGTCGCGCACATCGCGCACCGCCCGGAGTTCGTGGCCGACGAAACCATCGGCAACCGGGTGAAGCCGCCCGTCGACCTTCTCGTGAGCGCGGTGCGCGTGCTCGGCAAGGCCGATCTCTGGATGGCGCACGTGTGGATGATGAGCCGCCAGCTCCACCAGCGACCCGAACTGCCGCCCAACGTGTCGGGCTGGGAGGGCGCCAACTGGTTGTCACCGGGCCACATCGTCGTGTGGTCCGACGTGGCCAACGCGCTGTGCACTTCGGACCGCGGCCCGTCCTTCGACGGCACGAAGTACGCGGTGCCACCGACGCAGCAGAACACGAACCTCCGCACGTTCTTCGCCACCGCCGACCGCTCGACCGCCGCGGACATGGCGATCGACATGGCCGGCCTCTACGACGTCTCGTCGCAAACGCGCCAAGCCATTGACACGTTTGCACGCGAAGAGTCCACGCCCGGTGAAGAGTGGACGTGGGAGCGGGCGTGTGGCGTGATGCAGATGGTGTTCATGAGTCCCGAGTTCTTGGTGGGTTGACGATGACCGCTCGCACTTCCCGTCGTCGCTTCCTCATGCAGCTGGGTGGCGCCGCCGCCGCGGGGCTGTCGGCGCCGCTGTGGCTGGAGTTGATCCAGCGCGGCGGTTTGCAGTTCGCCTGGGGTACCGGCGAGTTCGACACGCTGCCACTCGGCGCTCCGGTGTGCGTGCACATCTCGCTCGACGGCGGCAACGACTACCTGAACACGCTCGCCCCCATCGGCGACGCCTGGTACAAGGACTCGACCTACGGCCACGGCAGCCTCGCACTGTCGACAAGCGAGACGACGGCGCTCACCGGCTCCAGCTACCGCCTCCACAACAAGCTCTCGTGGCTGGCCAACCGGTGGAACACGTCGCACGACGTCGCCTTCGTGCTCGGCGTCGGCAACAACCGCGCCGACTTCAGCCACTTCGAGTCGATGAAGTACTGGGATACGTCGCGCCTCGATCTGGCCGGACACACCGGGTGGCTCGGGCGCTACGCCGATGCGACCCGATCCGACAACGCGGTGGCCAGCGTGTCGATGTCGGACCTGCGGCTCGACGCCATGCCGGCGAACGCGCCCGCGCTGGTCGTCCAGCAATGCTCGACCTTCGCCCTCCAAACCGGTGCGACCAGCGCGGAGACGCTGGCGGACGGCGCGCGGCTGATGTCGACGATCGACGGGACTGATACGCGCGCCGACGTGGCGCGCATGATGGCGACGACGCTCGACGTGTCGAGCCGCATCGTCGCTTCCGACGACCCGACGTTCACCGGTAGTAGCACCGGGTACGCCAACTACGGGCCGCTCACCCAGGACCTCGTGCAGGCGGCGCTGCTGATCCGCTCCGGGTTGCCGGCGCAGAGCTACTCGATCACCCATAACGGTTTCGACAGCCACGTCATGCAGAAGCAGATGCAGAACGATCGCTTCACGGAACTCAACGACGCGCTGACGAAGTTCTTCGCGGTGATGAACGGCCACGAACGACAGAACGACGTCTTCGTGTTGATCACGTCCGAGTTCGGTCGCCAGATGAGCCCGAACCGCAACGCCGGTACCGACCACGGCCAGGCTGGCATGGCGATGTTCGTCGGTGGCGGCACGTGTGGCGGCATCTTCGGCGACCCCCCGACGCTCAATCCCGGCGGCGCGACGCGCCCGAATCGCATCAACGACGCGTTGAAGCCCACGGCGGACTTCCGCAGTGTGCATGCCACCGCGCTCAACCGACTGGCGAAGGGCGACACCAACGTCGCCGACAGCGTGCTGGGCGCCCACTACGAGGACTTCGGCGTCTTCGATCCATCGCTGGCGCCCGTGCCCACCACCACGAGTACCACCGCGCCGCCGGCGACGACCACGACGACTGCGCCGGCCACCACGACGACAACCGCGCCGTCGCGCAGTGGCGGGCGCGGGCTGCTCTCGCGGCTGTAGGCCGCAATACCGGCGCTCTGTCACACCCCTGTGGCAGGCTGGACCCGTGGAGTTGCACGCATCGAACGCCGAGAGTGAAAGGCGCCATCGCTGATGGCTCGTCCTGCCGGAACCAACGTGCACGTGGGCAAGGCAGCGGCGATCATCGTCGTCGCGTTGGCGCTCGGATTCGTCGTGCTGAACGACAAGGGCAGCGGCGGCTTCAGCGCCGCGGCCGCGGCACGCGCCGCGGCGGCGCGGGCCAACCACTTCACCGAGACCACGCGGGCGGCGTCGCACTCGACCACATCGACCACGGCGGCGGCCGAGCGCCAGCCGGCACAAATCAAGGTCATCGCCATCAACGCCACCGGTAAGGCCGGCACCGCCGGCAAGGCGACGACGCGCTTGCGCGACGCGGGCTACAACGCGCTGGCGCCGGGCAACGCCACCGCGTCGGTCACTGCGACGCATCCCGCATCGGTCATCTACGTGGTCACGCCCGGCTACGAACGCGAAGCGAAGACGATCGCGTCGCTGTTCAGCCTGCCCGACTCTGCCGTGCGGCCGCTGCCCAATCCATCGCCGTCGACGGACATCCGCTCCGACACCAATATCGCGGTGCTCGTCGGCACCGGCATCGCGCTCTAAGTCAGGCGTCGGCGCGCAACCGCTTGAGCACGGCGCGTAACGCGTCGGCGGCGGCGGCTGGGCTCGTGAGCACCACGTCGGCGATCTCGGCGAAGGCGCGCGGTCCTTCGAGGCTGTCGACGAAGACGGCGGCGCTCGGAATCTCCGCGTAGGAACGCATCGCTTCGACCGCTGGGATGTCGACGAGGTCGTCGCCGAAGAACACCACGGCTTTCGGTCGATGCTCGTCGATCAGCAAGCGCATGGCGTCGCCCTTGTCGAGCTCGACCGGTGGACGCAACTCGACGGAGTAGCGCGTGTCGTGCGCGACGAGGCCCGTTTCGCGCTCCACTTCGTCGCAAAACGTGCGGATCCACTGCTCGGCGCCGGGCGAGGTGCGGTAGTGCAACGCCAGCGCCAGTCCCTTGCGCTCGACGACAACGTCGGCCGGCGCTGCCGCCTTCACCCGCGCTTCGACGAGTTCGATCGTCTCGCGCCACGGCGCGGACTCGGGGTGAGGCACCACGTCAGCGCCGTGGAGCCGCTCGTGCCCGTGCAGCCCGATGAACTCGACGCCGTGGTCGGCCAGCGGGCGGGTGCGATCGACGAGCCATTCGACGGGCCGGCCGGTGACGAAGGCCACCGTCACGAAACGCGTCAACTCACTCAGTGTGTCGATGACGCCTGCGACGGCGGTGGCGTCGCCGGGATGGTCCACGATGGTCGAAATCGTGCCGTCGAAATCGAGCACGACCAGCGCGTCGGGCGCGCGGTCGACGAGCGGTTGCAGGGCGGGGGGCACGGTCATGGCCATCGGCCTCGCTAGCTTTCCATGCGATGGTGCGTCGGTTGCGTCCCGCGCTGGTCGCGGTCGCGGCGACCGCGCTGGTCGTCGCGGCATGCTCCGACCCCGCCGTGCGCTTGTCGTATCGCCCGAAGGTCGGCACCCGAACCAGCTACGAACTGCGGGTGACGACGGCGTCGCACACGCGCCTGGTCGGACAGCCGCCAAAGGATCGTCACGACTCGTTCGTGCTGCGCTCCGATCAGCTGGTGCGCCAAGCCCGGTTCGGCGCGACCAGAGTCGCGGTGCGCCTCAGCGGCGCTGGGCAGAAGCCGCGTGACTTCATCGTGCGCCTCGACCGCGCCGGCCAGCTGACGACGGTCGAGTCCGAGGGCGGCGTCCCCAGTTCCGAGCTCGGCAACCCCAACCTCGGGATCAGCGAGTTGCTGCCGTCGGCCGCCGGTGCGCTGCCGCGCGACGCGCTGCGGCCGGGCGACCGGTGGCGCATCAGCCAGCGGCTGCGCAGTAGCTCGCTGCCCGAGGGCGTCCTCGTCGGTTTCGGTCGGCTGGCGAGTCTCGGCGTATCGCACGGGACGAAGCTGGCGGTCGTCGACACCGACGTCGCCCTGCCCGTCGACCTCACGACCCAGGAGGACGTGGGCGCGATCCATCTCGTGGGCACGCAGCGCACGACCATGCACGTGGTCCAGCGGGTGCGCGACGGGGTCGTGCTCCAGGCGCGAGCCCACACGGTGGGCCATTACGCCGTGACCCTCTCGCCGCCCGTCGACCTCACCGCGCCACCGGTGACGGGCACGCTCACCGTCACGGTGTCGTCGACGACGCGGGCGCGCTGAGCGCTACGCCTGCGCGGCCGCGATCTGCTTGGCCAACCACTGTTCGGGCGTGCGCGCCGTTGCCACCGCGTGCACGCCGGCGTAGCGCGCCGCCCGTTCCGCATCGTCGAGGCTGAGGGCGAGGTGCAACGCCTCGGCGGTGCCGACGACGTCGAAGGGATTGACGCCGATGGCGCCCGCGGGGCCGAACTCGTCCCAGGCGCCCGCTTCGCGTGAGAGAACCAACGGTGCGTTGCGCTCGTTGATGGCGGTGCCTTCGTACGCGACGAGGTTCAGGCCGTCGCGGATCGGGTTGACCAGCAGCACGTCGGCGCGGCGCAGTCCGGCGACGGAGCGGGCGAAGTCGTCGTTGGTGTCGAGGATGACGGGCGGCCAGTCTTCGGTGCCGAACTCGCGGTTGAGTGCCGCGGCGGCTTCGACAACGTCGTGGTGCAGTTGCTGATACTCGGCGAGCGACTCACGACTCGGATAACACATGGCGACGAGCGTCACGTTGTCGCGCCACTGCGGGTGCAGCGACAGCAATTCACGGTAGGCCCACAAGCCGCGCAGCAGGTTCTTCGAGGGTTCGATGCGGTCGACGCGCACGATGCACTTGCGGTGCCCGACGGCCGCGTTGAAGATCGCCGTTTCGCGTGCGCATTCGGGGCTCGCCGCCACCTTCGCCACTTCGTCGTGGTCGGCGGCGGCCGGGGCGACGTAGGTGCGCGGCATGGGTCGGTCACGTGTCGCCGGGTGGGCGCGCCAGCAACCCTCGAACGCCTCGGCCCACCGCGGCGCGTGGAATCCGCAGGCGTCGGCGCCACCCATACCGAGCAGCAGCTCCTCGACGATGTCGTCGGGCAACAACCCCATGAGCGCCGGGTGCACCCACGGCGTATGCGTGAAGTGCGAGATCTTGAGGTCCGGGCGCAGGGCGCGCAGCATCCCGGGCACGAGCGCCATCTGGTAGTCGTGCACCAACACCGTGGCGTTGCGCGCCGCGGCGGCGGCGCCGGCCGTGGCCAGTGCCTGGTTCAGTTCGCGGAAGGACTCCCACGCGGCGCGAAACGTTGAGTCAAGGCGCGGGCGCTGTGCACTGTCGAACATGTGGTGGTGCCAGAACCACAGCGTCTCGTTGGCCACGACGTTGTAGGCGGCGGCGTAGGTTTCTGCGGCCACGTCGACGAGGCGCAGGCGATACCCGTGGCGACGGAGTTCGCCGGCGGGATCGGCGGTCTTGGCCGCCGCCCGGTCCGCGTCGTTCATCGTGGCCGCGACCCATACGGTGTCGTCGCCCCGCACTCCCGCGCCCAACGTCGACGCCAGACCGCCACCGGCACGCCCAGGGACGGGTTCGCGGTTGTCGTCGAAATGGAACGCGATGGGTCCGCGGTTCGAGACGACAACGAGAGGTGCTGTCACAACATGAGCCACCATAACGGTGTGCCCCGCGTGCTGGCTGCCCTAGACAAATTCCGCGGGACGGCCGACGCGCCCGCCGTCGTGGCCGCCGTCGGGCGCGGCGCGGTCGACGCGGGGTGGACGTACGACCCGGCGCCGATGTCGGACGGTGGCGAAGGCATGCTCGACGTGTTCGGTGGCCCGAACCGCACGACGGAGGTGACGGGTCCGCTCGGTCGCGTCGTGTCGGCACCCTGGCGCCTCGACGGCAACACCGCCGTCATCGAGTCGGCGCGGGCGTGTGGGCTCACCCTCGCCGGTGGCCCCGAGCACAACGACCCCGTCAACGCCACGACCGCAGGCGTCGGGGAGCTGCTGACCGCGGCGGTCGACGCCGGCGCCCGCCACATCGTGGTTGGCCTGGGCGGCTCCGCGTCGACCGACGGTGGACTCGGCGCGTTGCGGGCTGGTCCGCGGCCGGGTCGCATGAAGGGCGTCGAGTTGGTGATCGCGTGCGACGTCGAGACGCTGTTCGTCGACGCGGCCCGCGTGTTCGGTCCCCAGAAGGGCGCCTCGCCGAAGCAAGTCGAGTTGCTCGAGCGGCGGCTGGCTTCGCTGCAAGAGGGCTACCGCGCCGACTACGGCGTCGACCTGGCCGACGTCATCGGGGCCGGCGCCGCTGGAGGTTTGGCGGGCGGGCTCGTCGTGCTCGGCGGCACGATCATGCCGGGCATCGAAGCCGTCGCCGACCACGTCGACCTCGACGATCGGATCGAGGAAGCCGACCTGGTCATCACCGGCGAAGGCTTCCTCGACGGCGCCAGCTTCGCCGGCAAGGTCGTGGGCGGCATCGTGGAGCGTGCGTCGTGGTCGGGCACGGGGGTGCTCGTCGTCGTGGGCGACGCCGACGACGAAGGTCTCGCGGCGGCGCAGGCGTGCGCATCGCCGCCCGACGTCGTGTCGCTGACCGCGCGCTTCGGCGAGGAGGCGTCGCGCACTGATACCGAAGCGTTGATCGCCGTGGTCGTCGCCGAGTACCTCGGGAGTTTCAGGCCTCGGGTGTGAGCGGATCGGTGACGATCGGAGCGCGTTCGTGGGGCGCCGGGCCCGCGGTCGGTACGCCGGCGCGGTTGAGGATGACGCGCAGCACCTCGACGGCCATCGGCTTGAGTTGGTGCATCGGTCGATTGCGGTGGGCGCGTGCCGCGATGCTGACCTCGCCGATGGCATCGGCGCCGTAGCGGGTCGCGATGTCGAGCAGCAGCCCGACGTCGACGCCGTAGCCGTCGACGAAGGTGACGCGCTCGAGCGCCACGCGACGAACGGCGACTTCACCGGCGAGTGGCTGGCGCAGGTGCGCCAGCGTCGGGAACAGCAGGGCCAACGCCGGCCGGGCGGTGAGCTCGGTGACGCGTCCACCTTCGCCCGGTTGGTTCCCTAAGGGGCGTTCGTAGGCAGCGCGCACCATCATCAGCGACGGGTCGGCCGTGAGCGCGTGCACGAGCGACGCCGACGTTTCGGCTCGTGGGTTGGTGACATCGCCGTCGAGGAACAGCACGACGTCACCGCTGGTGTCGCGCACACCGGTCCAGAGCGCGGCGCCCTTGCCACGTCCGAGCGACGGGATCACGCGGGCGCCGGCGCGTTCGGCCTCGCTCGCCGTGGCATCGCTCGACCCGTCGTCGACCACCACGACTTCGGCGTCGGGCGCACCGGCGAACGCGCACTTCACCACGGCGGCGACGGTCTCACCCTCGTCGCGCGCCGGGATCACGATCGATATGCCGGTTGCCATGCCAGACAGTCTTGCGCATACACTTGGGGCCACTTATCCAGAGCGGTCGAGGGTTCGGGCCCAGTGAAACCGCGGCAACCAGCACGCAGACAAGTGCCAGGTGCCAATGCCCGATTCGATGAGAGGGAACGCAATGACCTTCGTTGAGGCACTCAAGTGCCGTGAGTGTGGCAAGACGTACCCGGTCGCGGCTCTGCACGTGTGCGATTACTGCTTCGGGCCGCTCGAGTGCACGTATGACTACGAGCAGGCCGCCGCCCACGTAACGCGCCAGTCGATCGAGGCCGGGCCGAACACGATCTGGCGCTATCAGGCGCTGCTGCCCGCCGACCCGCCCGGGGCGATCGACCTCGGCGCCGGTTGGACGCCGCTGGTGCGCGCTGATCGTCTCGCCGCCGAACTCGGACTCGGCGAGTTGTGGCTGAAGAACGACACGGTCAATCCGACGGGATCGTTCAAGGACCGCGTCGTGTCCGTCGCTCTGGCCAAGGCGCGCGAGTTGGGCTTCAAGGTGGCGGCGTGCCCGTCGACGGGCAACCTGGCCAACTCGGTGGCGGCCCACGCGGCGCGCGCGGGGATGAAGTCGGTCGTGTTCGTCCCGGCCGATCTCGAGCCGGCCAAGATCGCGATGACCGCCGTGTTCGGTTGCACGCTCGTTGCCGTCGACGGCACCTACGACGACGTCAACCGGCTGTGCGCCGAGCTGACCGACGACCACGACGACTGGGCGTTCGTCAACGTGAACGTGCGCACCTACTACGCCGAGGGATCCAAGACGCTGGCGTTCGAGTCGGCCGAGCAACTCGGATGGAAGGCACCCGACCACGTCGTGGTGCCGATTGCGTCCGGCTCGCAGCTCACGAAGGTCGCCAAGGGTTTCCGCGAACTGGCCAAGGTCGGTCTCATCGACGACACGCCGGTGCGCGTCAGCGGCGCGCAGGCACTCGGCTGCTCCCCCGTCGCCACCGCCTTCGAAACGGGCGCCGACGCCATCAAACCCGTCCGCCCGGACACCATCGCCAAGTCGCTCGCCATCGGCAATCCAGCCGACGGTTGGTACGCCCTCGACGAAGTGCGCAAGAGCGGCGGGGCCGTGGCTTCGGTCACCGACGACGAGATCCGCGACGGCATCCAGTTGCTGGCGCGCACCGAGGGCATCTTCGCCGAAACCGCCGGCGGCGTGACCATCGCCACCCTGGCGAAGCTGGCGGCGCAGGGCGTCGTGCGCCGCGACGAGCGTGTCGTAGCGATGATCACCGGCCACGGCCTCAAGACGCTCGACGCCGTCGCCGATCGGCTGGGGCCGACATTCACGATTCCGCCCACTCGCGCTGCCTTCGAAGCGGCGTACTCGCAGGAGGACTAGCCGTGGCAACCACCGTTCGCATCCCCACCCAGCTGCGCCCGCTCGCCGAAGGCGCCAGCGAGCTCTCCGTCGAGGGGGCGACGGTGGGCGAGGTGCTCAAGGCGCTCGACGCCGCCCACCCCGGTTTCGCCGAGCGGCTCTTCGACGACGCCGGCAACCTGCGCCGGTTCGTCAACGTGTTCCTCGCCGAGGAGGACGTGCGCTTTCTCGACGGGCTCAACACCCCCGTCGCCCCGGGCCAAACGCTCTCCATCGTTCCCGCCGTCGCCGGCGGTTAACTTGCCCCACCCGCCCACCCGAATCTTCGGGTCGGCTCGCTACGCTCGCCTCCCGTGACCGCGGGGACCGAACCGAGCGCGGAGGACGACGCGGCGCGGGACGAACGCCCGATCTACGTCCTCGCGGCGATGGTGCTGCTGTTCTTCCTCGTGTTCGCCACGCTGACGTGGCGTCAGCAGTCGAACTACGGGACGTTCGGGTTCGACCACGGGATCTTCGACCAAGAGGTGTGGCTCGTCAGCCGCTTCAAGGATCCGTTCCTCACGACGCGCGGACTCAACATGTGGGCCAACCACGTGAACCCGATCGTCTACTTGCTTGCACCCTTCTATTGGTTCGGCGCGGGGCCGCACTTTCTCTACGTCGTGCAAACGGCGGCGTTCGCGTCCGGCGCGATCCCGTTGTGGCTGATCGCGCGGGAGAAGCTCGACAACGAGTGGCTCGCCCTCACGATCCCGACCGCCTGGCTGCTGTATCCCTCAGTGCAGTGGATGACGTGGTGGCACTTCCACCCGGAGTGTTTCGCCGTTCCGGCGCTGCTGTTCGCGTGGTACTTCGCCGATCACGCCCGCTGGCTGCCCTACGCGATCTGCATCGCTCTCATGCTCGCGGTGAAGGAAGACGCGGCGCTCGTGGGGATCGCGCTCGGCGTGATCGTCGCGATCCGCAAGGATCGACGCGTCGGGCTTCTGACCGCCGGTGCGTCGTTGTTCTGGTTGGTCGTGTGCCTGAAGCTGATCATCCCCCACGCCGTCGGCGGGTCGAATCCCTTCTACGCCAACCAGTTCGGTGCGCTCGGGCACTCGACGAACGAGATCATCTTCAATCTGGTGCGCCACCCCAGTCGCGTGCTGTCGCTGGCGAACGAGCGCACGCGACGCGCCTACTACGGCCAGATGCTCTTGCCCGTCGGGTTGCTCGCCCTCGCCGCGCCCGACGTTCTCGCCGTCGTGTCGCCGACGATCCTCGTCAACGTCGTCAACTCGCAGGGATATACGCACAACTACAAGTACCAGTACTCGGCGTTCGTGTCCGCCGGCATCTTCCTCGCCGTGATCTACGCCATCGGCCGCGCTCGCGAACGTGGCCTTCAGCGCTTCCTCGCCGGTTTTCTGTGCGCGTGCGCGTTCGCGACCTCGCTGCTGTGGGCGCCGTCGCCGCTCAACCCGCGTGTGTTCAAGAGCGGGATCTGGGCGCGGCAGTCGTCACCCCATCTCGCGGCGATCACGGCGGCCGTCAAACGCGTGCCGCGCGACGCGGGCGTAGCGGCGAGCTACACGATCGTGCCCCACGTGACGCACCGTACGTTCGTCTACGAGTGGCCCAACCCGTGGGTGCGCACCTACTACGGGATCGACGGCCAACCCCCGCATCGGTGGAACCCGGCCAAGGTGAACTACCTCGTGCTCGACACCGGGCTCAACGAATCACTGCGTCCGCTGCTCGACCAGCTCACGGGGCCCGACGGCGAGTTCAAGGTCATCGACGACGCCAACGGCGTCGTCCTGGCCAAGCGCATACACCCGCCGCGGACCGGCGCTCGGCGGGTGCAGTTCACGCCGCCCGCGTGAGCCGGAGCGGCTCGCTAATCCTCGAACAGGCGGCTGCGACTCACGTGCAGCTTGTGCAGCAAGTAGCGGCCCATGACGCCGAGGGTGGCGATGCCGTAGCGAACGTTGGCGCGCATCGTCGTCGACGACGCTTCGGGGAAGTACTTGGTGTGGATCGGCACTTCGACGACGCGCTGGCCGAAGGCGACGGCCTGGGCGATGACTTGGGTGTCGAACACGAACGCGTCGTCGTTGCGCATGAACGGCACCGTTTCGAGAAACCCGCGTGAGTAGGCGCGGTATCCCGTGTGCAGTTCGGCGAAGTGCGTGCCCATGGCGCGGTTCTCGACGAAGGTGAGCGCCTTGTTGGCGACGTAGCGGTACAGCGGCATGCCCCCGGCGCGGGCGCCTCCCTTCGTCATCATGCGCGAGCCGAGGACGAGGTCGGCGTCGCCGTCCACGATCGGCTTGATGAGGTCGGGGAGCAGTACCGGGTCGTACTGGCCGTCGGGGTGGAGCATGACGACGACGTCGGCACCGAGGCGCAACGCCTCGAGGTAACACGTCTTCTGGTTCCCGCCGTAGCCGACGTTGTGGGGCAACGCGATGGTGCGGATCGGCAGCTTCGCCGCTTCGAGCAGCGTCGTGTCCATGCTCTTGTCGTCGACGAGCAACACCTCGTCGACGACGCCGGGCGGAATCGCCTCCCACGTCGAACGCAGCGTCTGGGCGGCGTTGTAGGCCGGCATAGCGACGAGGACCTTCGGCTTCGTGCCCGCAGCCACGAGCGGCACCGTAGCGGGCGGGATCAGGGCCAGATAGCGCGCAGGGCGGCGTGGGGGTCGTCGGCGACGCTCGACTTGGCATCGAAGATCATCGTGGAGCGCTGCCCGTCGGGGTCGTACGCCGGCCAGCCGGGCTTGCCGCTCGCGATGAAGCGGACGAACGCGCCGTGCATGGCGTCGGCCATCGCTTGCGGCGCGCGACCGCCGCAGACGTGCTGGGCCCACTCGTGGTCGAGGCAATCGAAGGCGAAGGGCACGTCGATGCAATGGACGGCGCCGATCTTGTCGAGCCCGGGCGACCGCCATGCCGTCTCGTACAGGAACGTCGGTGCCGTACCCGCAGCGGCGCGGCGTTCGGCGAGGCGAACCGGGCCGACGCGGAACTCCGAGTCGGTCAGCGCCCGGGCGCGTAGTTCGCCGTTCTTCGCCTTGGGGTACATGGCGCGAAAGGCACGCCGCCCGGCCTCGTCGAGGCCGAGGCGGTCGAGCAACGCGTTGAGTTCGTCGACGGTGGCCTTGGCGTCGCGCTGCGGGCCGACCGTCTCTTCCGTCGTGGCGCCGGCGAGGATCGGCAGCGACGCCGTCGCTCCAGCGTCGATGGCGGCTGGGAGGTACGACGCGATCACGGCACCGTCGACGGTCGGGCCGAGCGACGTGCTGCGGTCGAGGCGCGCCGCCTCTTGGATCTCGATCAGCTTGGACGGGTCGAGGGTGGCGAAGGCGTCGACGGTGGCGGGCAGGCCGGCCGTCTCGCTGATCTTGGCGGCGGTGCGCGCCGCTCGTTCGGTGCCGCCGAGTCGCATGGCGGTGCCGCTCATCGCGATGACACCACGGCACAGCTGGGCGGCGCGCGGGTGGGCGGCCAGGATCGTCACCATGCCGCCGCCGGCGGACTGGCCGCCCACGGTCACCCTGGCCGGGTCGCCGCCGAAGCGCTCGACGTTCTCGTGCACCCACTCGAGCCCGGCGATGCAGTCGAGCACGCCCCGGTTGGCCGGCGCGCCGTCGAGGCGCAGGAATCCTTCGCAGCCGAGCCGGTAGCCGATTGACACCACGACGACGCCGTCGCGGGTGAACGCCACGCCGTCGTACCACGGGCTCGACGGCGTGCCGGCGGTGAAACCGCCACCGTGAATCCACACGAACACCGGCGCGCCGGCATCGTTCTTGGCGGCCTCGATCGGGCTGAAGACGTTGAGGCTCAGGCACGGCGGCGCGTCGCCACCCTCGATGATCGGCTCAGGAATCAGGGTGAAGCGGCGCTCCGGCTGGGGCGCGGTGGGCGCAAATTTCGTCGCCTCGATGACGCCCTTCCACTCGTCGACCGGCGCCGGCTCGGCGAAGCGCAGCCGTCCGAAAGGCGGTTGGGCGTAGGGAATCCCCAGGAAGGCGATGTCATGTTCCCGCGCGACGCCCCGGACGCGGCCCCGGGTGGTTGCGACGAGTGGATCCATGACGTACCGAGGCTACGCGGGTTGCACGACCCCCGCGCGAGCCGTACGATTAGCACTCGCTTACCGAGAGTGCTAACTCCCTGACGGAGGATGTAGATGCCCAAGTTGATCGCGTTTGACGAGCAGGCCCGCCGGTCGCTCGAAAGCGGCATGAACCAGCTCGCCGACGCAGTACGCGTCACGCTCGGCCCCAAGGGTCGCAATGTCGTGCTGGAAAAGAAGTGGGGTGCCCCCACGATCACGAACGACGGCGTGTCGATCGCCAAGGAAATCGAGCTCGAGGATCCCTTCGAGAAGCTCGGCGCCGAACTCGTCAAGGAAGTCGCCAAGAAGACCGACGACGTCGCCGGTGACGGCACCACCACGGCCACCGTCCTCGCCTGGGCCATGGTGCGCGAGGGCCTGAAGAACGTGGCCGCCGGCGCCAACCCGATGAGCCTGAAGAAGGGCATCGAGGCGGCGGTCGAAGCCGCGCTCGCCTCGCTGCGGGACCTCTCCAAGGACGTCGACAGCCGCGATCAGATCGCCCAGGTGGCCGGCATCTCCGCCGCCGATCCGGAAATCGGCGAGCTGATCGCCACCGCCATCGATCGCGTCGGCAAGGACGGCGTCATCACGGTCGAAGAGAGCCAGACCTTCGGCATGGACATGGAGTTCGTCGAAGGCATGCGCTTCGACAAGGGCTTCATCTCGCCGTACTTCGTCACCGATCCCGAGCGGATGGAAGCCGTGCTCGACGATCCGTTCATCCTCTTCGTCGGCTCGAAGATCTCCGCGGTGCGCGACCTGCTGCCCGTGCTCGAGAAGGTCATGCAGGGCGGCCGCCCGCTCGTCGTGATCGCCGAAGACGTCGAGGGCGAGGCGCTGGCCACCCTCGTGGTCAACAAGATCCGCGGCACGTTCAAGTCGGCCGCCGTCAAGGCGCCGGGCTTCGGCGAGCGCCGCAAGGCGATGCTGCAGGACATGGCGATCCTCACCGGCGGTCAGGTCGTCAGCGAAGAGGTCGGCCTCAAGCTCGAGAGCATCGACCTGTCGCTGCTCGGTCGCGCCCGCAAGGTCGTAATCACCAAGGACGAGACCACCATCATCGAAGGCGCCGGTGACGCCAACGACGTCAAGGGCCGCGTCAACCAGATCAAGGCCGAGATCGACAACACCGACTCCGACTACGACCGCGAGAAGCTCCAGGAGCGTCTCGCCAAGCTGAGCGGCGGCGTGGCCGTGCTCAAGGTCGGTGCCGCGACCGAGGTCGAACTCAAGGAAAAGAAGCACCGCATCGAAGACGCGGTGTCCACGGCCAAGGCGTCGATCGAAGAGGGCGTCGTGCCCGGCGGTGGCGTTGCCCTGCTGCGTGCGCAGGCCCGCATCCTCGACGTCGCCGAGAAGCTCGAAGGCGACGAGGCGACCGGTGCCCGCATGGTGGCCAAGGCCGTCGAAGAACCGCTGAAGCAGATCGCCGTCAACGCCGGCCTCGAAGGTGGCGTGGTGATCGAGCGGGTGCGTTCGCTCAAGAAGCAGACCGAAGGCCTCAACGCCGCCACCGGTGAGTACGAGGACATGCTGAAGGCCGGTATCACCGACGCCACCAAGGTGACGTCGTCGGCCCTCCAGAACGCGGCGTCGATCGCGGCGCTGTTCCTCACCACCGAGGCCGTCATCGTCGACAAGCCCGAAGAGGCCGCCCCGGCGATGCCCGGCGGCGGCATGGAGGACTTCTAGTCCATCGCCGTGCGACCGAAGGTCGCACGGCGAGCGTCGGCGCTTGCGTCGGTGGAGCCTCCGGGCCGAGCAAGTCGGCCCTGCGGCCTTTCGGCTGCGGTGTCTCAGCCTTTCGAAGCTGTTGATAAGCCCCCGGTCCGTTTGGGCCGGGGGCTTATTCTTTTGGTGGGGAAGAGGGGGAATCCTGTGTCGACTGCGACTTCGGTGCCGGTGCGCACTATTGATCCGGGGGCGTCGGGGATCACGCCGTGGCGGGCGTTCAGGACGCGGCCGGAGGATTGGTTCGATCCTGAGGAAATCGCCAAGGCGCGCCGCTACACCAAGCCGCTCAAGATCGTGCACGCCGTGCAAGTTGTCGTCGCGCTCGTGATCGACGTTGCCGTCGTGCGCTCGCACCTGTTCCCGCGCCTGCTGCGCCACCTCGACCTGCACAACTGGGTGCTCGACGTCGTCGCGGTGATGGCGGGACTGCTCGTGATCGGCATCGTCGAGAACATCGGCTTCCAGTGGTGGCGCACCATGGTCTACGACAAGAAGTGGGAGTTCTCGACGACCACCGTCGGCACCTTCGTGGGCGATCAGCTCAAGGGCCTCGCCATCGGGGTCGTGCTCAACTCGCTGATCCTCATCGCATTGTGGGCCGTCATCCGGTCGACCGATCAGTGGTGGATCTTCGGCTGGGCGGTGCTGGCGGTACTGCAGGTCGGCATCGCGCTGCTGGCGCCCGTCCTCCTCGACCCGATCTTCAACAAGTTCACCCGCATCGAGGACGAGGATCTGCACGCCGACATCGTGGCGACGGCCCACAGCGTCGGCGCCGACATCGACCAGGTGCAGATGTCGGACGCGTCGAAGCGCGACACGCGCAAGAACGCCTACGTCACCGGTGCCGGCAAGACGCGGCGCATGGTGGTCTTCGACACGATGCTCGAGTGGCCCCGACCCGAGGTGCGGTGGGTGTGCGCCCACGAGATCGGGCACTGGCGCCGCAAGCACGTGATGAAGATCATCCCGATCGTGCTGCTGATGTTGCTCGTCGACTTTGCCGCGCTGAAGGTGATCCTCGACAACGATCGCGTGCTGCGCTTCGCCGGCGTGCACTCGTTGCACAACCCGGCCGCCATCCCTCTGTTCATGCTGCTGTTCCCGATCCCTGGGCTGGTGACGGGACTCGTCGGCGCCTATTTTCAGCGCCACAACGAACGCGAGGCGGACCTGTTCGGGCTCGAGGCGGTACCCGACCCGCAGGCGGCGCATTCGGCGATGCGCAATCTCTATACGGAGTCTCTGTCGGACCTCACGCCGTCGCTGTGGAAGCGGCTGACGTACTCGCATCCGCCCGTCGCCGAACGCCTCGCCATGATCGACGAGTGGGGCAAGCGACGCGGCCTTACGTCGTCGCCGGCGAAGTGAGGTCGTAAACCGTTACGCGCCCGACGCGCACGGCGCTGAAGTGACGGGCGATCCAGCGGGCGATGCCCATCGACGTGCCGGTCTTGGGGCCGAGTCCACCGCCGTGCGTGCCGGGGCCCCCGAGGCCGCGACCCGTCGACAGGTAGTAATGGATCTCGTGGTGCGCCACGTACCGCTGGAACTGCGCCAACGTGGGTGAGGGATCCGTTCCGTTGAATCCGCCCATCGGCATGACCGAGCGTCCCGTGGACAGCTGGTAGCCGGCGGCCGCTTCGCTGCCGATGGTCGCCGCGATCCAGCGGTACTTGTCGGCGTCCTGCAACAGGTAGGTCTTGAGTTGGTGGTCGGGGCGGCTGGCTTCGAGCAGTCCGCCGATGAGCCCGCCGTGGCGCGGCCCGCCGGGAAGCACCGGTATGGGACTGCCCGTGGGTCCGACCGCGAGGGTGACGGCGGTCGGCTTCGACAGGACGCGACGCGGGCGGGCGATCGACGGCGGGCGGTAGCTGCCCTGGCCGGCGGGGCCGGCCGACACGATGGCGCCCTCGTGGCGGGTGGCGGCGGTGTCGAGCGAGTAGGCCGTCGGGCCGACGAAGGCGACGGCGAGGGCGCCGGCCGCGGCGGCGGTGACGACCTTGGGCGTCATGCGCGGACCGACGACGATGAACGCCGCCGCCAACGCGGCGGGCCCGAGCACAGCGGGGACGAGCCACGGCAACCACGACGGCGTGCGCCCGATGAGCACAGCCGCCCAGACGCCGGTCAGCACCGTCGCCGCCGCCATCGTGATGCGGGCCCACAAGTCGCGCCGCGCGTTCCACACGAAGATGCCGGCGACGCCGATGGTGCCGCCGATGCCGGGAGCCAGCGCGACGGTGTAGTACTCGTGGATGATCCCGCGACCGAGCGAGAACGTGAGCGTCGTGATCACGAGCCAGCCGCCCCAGATGACGAGCGCGGCGCGGGTGCGGTCGGTGCGGGCGCGGCGCGCCGTTACCACCCCGACTACCGCGAGTAGGAGCAGTGCTGCCGGCATCAGCCACGACGCCTGACCGCCGAAGTGGCGGTCGAACATGCGAAACAAGCCGGTCTGCCCCCACGCCGGACGACCCGCAGCCGTGTGGCGGGCGCCGACCGAGCCGCGCTCGTTGCCCGTCAACCGGCCGAAGCCGTTGTAGCCGAATACGAGGTTGAGCACGGAGTTGTTCTGCGAGCCGCCGACGTAGGGCCGGAACGACTTCGGTGTGATCTCGACCGCCGCGATCCACCACGCCAACGACATGACCATCGCCGCGGCGCCGAGGGCCAGTTGCACGACGCGGCGCCACAGCTGAGGCGGGCCCGCGAGGAGATAGGCGACGCCGAAGGCGGGCACCACCAAAAACGCCTGCATCATCTTGGCCAGAAAGCCGAGACCGACGAGGCTGAAGCAGGCGACCACCCACTTCGTCTCGCCACGCTCGAGCGCGCGGACCATGGCGTAGCCGGCGAGCGTCAGGAGGAGCACCAGCATCGAGTCCGGGTTGTTGAAGCGGAACATCAGTACCGCCGCGGGGGTGAGGGCGAGGATCGCTCCGGCGAGGAGACCGGCCGTCTCGCCGAACCACCGCTTGACTGCTGCGTAGAGCACGGCGACCGACAGCACGCCTTCGATGGCGTTGGGGACGAGGATCGTGGCCGGGCTGAGCCCGAAGAGTCGGGCCGACACCTCCATCGGCCACAAGAACAACGGCGACTTGTCGACGGTGATCGACCCGGCGGCGTCGGACGCGCCGAAGAAGGCCGCCTTCCAACTGTGGGTGCCGGCCTGGACGGCGGCGCTGTAGAAGGCGTTGGCCCACCCGGACGCGCTGAGACCCCACAGATAGAGGGCGGCGGTGAGCCCGAGGAGCGCGCAGAGGCGGAGGCGAGAACGTTCCATTTCGGCGGAAATCAAATCACGGGGGGCGACGAAAAACTGCGCGACCCCACAGCTAACTTTCCGCCCGCTCACAGGTGAAAAGGAGAGGGTTGTCGCCATGTCAACCGCCGTCGACATCGTGATCCCCGTCTACAACGAGGAGGCGTCGCTTGCCGCGTCCGTCCGCCGCCTGCACACGTTCCTGAGCGAGGGCTTCCCGTACTCGTGGCACATCACGATCGCCGACAACGCCAGCGTCGACACGACCTTCGACGTCGCCCGGCTGCTCACCAACGAGCTGCCCGCCGTCGGCGCGGTGCACCTTGACCGCAAGGGCCGCGGTTTGGCGCTGCGCGAGACGTGGTCGTCGAGCGACGCGCTGGTGGTGGCCTACATGGACGTCGACCTGTCGACGGACCTAGCGGCGCTGGCACCGCTCGTCGCCCCGCTGCTCGCCGACGAGGCTGACGTGGGTATCGGCTCTCGACTCGCTCGCGGTGCCCGGGTGACGCGCGGTTTCAAGCGCGAGTTCATCTCACGCGCCTACAACCTGCTGCTCAAGCGCTACAGCGGGGCGCGCTTCTCCGACGCGCAGTGCGGCTTCAAGGCGGTGCGCCGCGACGCCGCCGCGTTGCTCGTGCCGATGATCGAGGACAACGCCTGGTTCTTCGACACCGAACTGTTGTTGCTGGCCGAACACTTCGGCCTGCGCATCCACGAGGTGCCCGTCCACTGGGTCGACGACCCCGATTCGCGCGTCGACATCGCCCGGACGGCGCTCGAGGACCTGCGCGGCCTGCGCCGCATGAAGCGCCGCTTTGCCGCTACGACAGCAGACGCGCGATCGATGAGCGCGACCGCCGGCGCCAGCGGAACGCACTAACCACCGCTGCACCCCACAACGCCGCCGCCACGAGGGAGAAGAACCCGACGCCCGACGACGACGGCACCGTGGCGGCGACGCGCTCGGGCACGGCGACGGGACTGCTCGGGAGCGACGGCGCCGTGACGTCGGGTGTCGAGTCGGCGATCGCCGGTGCGTCTTCGGGCGGCGCCTGGAGTACCGAGCCGCCGGTGAGCGACGCCACCTTCGTCGCCATGACGCCCTTGACGTCGAACAAGGTCGAGTGCAGGCCGAGCGCGGACGCGAACGCCAGTCCGGTGACGGCCTTGTCGCCGGCGCTGCCCGTCAAGCCGATCGACGTGGCTCGGCCCGACGGACCACGTGT
The DNA here is from genome assembly GCA_035546775.1 of Acidimicrobiales bacterium. Lineage (NCBI taxonomy): Bacteria > Bacillati > Actinomycetota > Acidimicrobiia > Acidimicrobiales > Acidimicrobiales bacterium. The sequence continues at coordinate 86,929 of DASZWD010000017.1, read as the reverse complement.
GGCCACCGTGACGGCGTCGAGGTTGCCGCGATAACCGAGGCGGCGGGCGATGTCGCTCAACGCGATGGTCACCGACCACGGGTCGACGTTCTCGGTGAGGTACGGCGCGGCCCGCAGGTACGGGTACGAGCCGCCCGTCATCCCGAAGCCTTCCTCGCGGTCGGCGCTCGTGCCCCCGGCGTTCGCCGAGTACACCGCGGAGGCGAGCGACCGGCCGTAGAGCAGCACCTGGCCACTGGTGGCGGCGACGGCCTTGTCCATCGCCGCGTACTCAGCGTCGGAGCCGATGTAGACCTGGCACTTCTGGGAGTCGCACAGCTCGCCGCCGGCCGCCATGGCGCGCAAGGCGTAGGTGCGTGCCGCGATCGCCTGCGCCTGCAGGCTGGCGGCGGGCCAACCGGGGTTGCGCACCTCACCCATGCCGCGCAGGTACGTCTCCACGTTGACGTGGTTGACGAAACGCAGGCCGCCGGCGACCGGCGTGATGTCGAGTTCGCCGCGGTAGCGGCGGCCTCGGGGAACGACGCCGACGCGGCCGCCGTCGGCGGGCACGGCGACGAGGGTTCCCGAGAACGTCGGCGCGGGCGGCGGCGGGGCTGACGTCGTGGTCGTGGGTGCCGGCGCGGTCGTGGGCGAAAGACCGCCGGCGATGTCGCGCTTGTGCGAGCGGTCGGGTAGCAGCGTGGTCGGAGGCGACGGCGTGGTGGTCGTGGTGGAGCCCGTCGTCGTCGTTGTCGGCGCGACGGTGCTGGTGGTGGTGGGCGGCGACCCGGGTGTGGTCGTCGGCGACTTCACCCTGGTGCCGTCGCCGTCGCGCGCCAGCAGGACCGAGCCGCCGGGGGCGACGTGCACCGACCCGTTGTTCCCGCGCACGTCGCCGCCGTCGGGGAACGCCACCTCGACGTTGTCACCGCTGAACACCGGCACGCGCACGCTGCCGCTCGCCTTGCCGAGCGAGGTGCCGGGATAGAACTGGCCGAGGATCTGCTTCACGTTGGCGCCTTTGTGGCCCATGGCCAGGGCGCCGTCCTGCGCCATGCCCACGCCGTGGCCGTGGCCTTTGCCGTCGATCTGGAGCGCCGGGATCAAGCCGGGCGAAGCAGGTGCCGCAGCGTGGGCGGCGATCGGGGCGAGAGCGGCCACGAGGGCGGACGCCGCGGCGGCGCGCGTCAAGACCCAGCAACTCCTCCGCACACGGGGAAATTTAGGCGCTAGGCGCCGCGGACCTTGACCAAGCCCTTTTCGATGTCCCGCAGGTGGTGCACGCCCTCGTGTACGGCGTTCTGGAGCATGGTCAGCGCGTCACGGTCGCCCCAGCCGAATTGCGCCATACGGTGCCAGTTACCGGCGTCGACGCGTTCGGCCTCGGCGACAAGTCTGTCGGCCCCGGACTTGAGTCGGGCGAGGACCGCCGCTTTGTCCTGTTCGTTGTAGTTGTCGGCCGCCGCTTTGGCGTTCTCGTCGAAGAACACGCCGCTGAGGTCAGGGTTGTCCTCGGTGTTCGTACGGTGGATCGTCACGGCGAAGGGTTCCATGAGGTCCGCCACGTGGGCGGCGTACTCCAGCGCCGACCAGACGCCTTCGGCCGGCCGGGTGCGGATGACCGCCTCGTTGTCCTCGGCGGGCGACGCCGGCGCCATGGCTTCGGTGTAGCGCCGCGGGAAGCTCTTGATGGCGTTGATGGCGAACGGCGGATGCAGCGTGCCGTAGTCCAAGCCACATTCGGGACACACCCATGCGTCTGCCATCGCGCCTCCTCAGTCCTCGGTTTCGATGCCAAGGTACGCGGCGCGCACGGCGGGGTCTTCCGCCAGCTCGGCGGCGTCGCCTTCGCGCACCACCTCGCCCGTCGCCAGGATGTAGGCGCGGTGGGCACGCTTGAGCGCCTGGGCGGCGTTCTGCTCGACGAGCAGGATCGTGGTGCCCTGCGCGTTGATTTCGGTCACGATCGAGAAGATCTGCGCCACGAGCCGCGGGGCCAATCCCATCGACGGTTCGTCGAGCAGCAGCAGCTTGGGCGCGCTCATGAGGGCGCGACCGATGGCAACCATTTGCTGCTCGCCGCCCGACAGCGTGCCCGCCGCCTGCTTGCGTCGTTCGGCGAGCCGGGGGAACAGTGCGAACACGCGGTCGAACGAGTCGCCCAGATTGCCGCGGCGCAGGTACGCGCCCATCTCGAGGTTCTCCGTCACCGTCATGCCGGGGAACATCCCGCGGCCCTCCGGCGCGTGGCCGATGCCGAGCTTCACCAGCTTGTGGGCTGGGATGCCGACGATGGACGCGCCGTCGAAAATCACCTCGCCGGCCTTCGGTTGCAGCAATCCCGAAATCGTCTTGAGCGTCGTCGTCTTACCGGCGCCGTTGGCGCCGATGAGCGTGACGATCTCGCCGGGCTCCACAGACAGCGACACGTGCTTCAACGCGGTGATCGGCCCGTACGACACCGCGACGCCGCGCAGTTCAAGCAGCGCCATCGTCGACCCCGAGGTACGCGTCGATGACCGCCTGATTCGTCTGCACGTCGCTCGGCGAGCCGTGCGCGATGACCTTGCCGAAGTCGATCACGGTGATGTCCTCGACGAGGCCCATGACCAGGTTCATGTCGTGCTCGATCAACACCACGGTGAGGCCGGCGTCGCGGATGCGGCGGACGAGGGCGACGAGCGCCGCCTTCTCCGTCTTGTTCATGCCGGCGCCAGGCTCGTCAAGCAGGAGCAGGCACGGGTCGGTGGCGAGGGCGCGGGCGATCTCAAGCCGGCGCTGGTCGCCGTAGGGGAGCGATCCCGCCCGTGCGTCACCGCGGCCGCGCAGGCCGACGAAGTCGAGCAGCGCCTCGGCGCGCGCCTTGGCCTCGCGTTCTTCGGTGCGGCGGCGACGACCGAAGCCGAGAGCGCCCGGCACACTCGTCTTGTGGTGAGCGTCGAGGCCGACGGCCACGTTGGTGCGGGCGGAGAGGTCGGGGAACAAGCGGATGTTCTGAAACGTCCGGGCCACGCCCGCCCGACAGATGGCGTGGGGCTTCTTGCCCTTGAGCGACGTGGCGTCGAGGCGGATGTCGCCGCTCGTGGGCTCGACCACCCCGGTGATGGCGTTGAACAGCGTCGTCTTGCCGGCGCCGTTGGGGCCGATGACGCCCACGATCGAACCGGTCTTCACGCTGATGGACACGTTGTCGAGCGCCCGCACGCCGCCGAAGTCCACGGTGAGGTTCTCGATGCTGAGGCACACACCGCCGGCCGGCGTCGAGCGGTTGCCGGTGAGCCCCGGGTCGGCGGTTTCACCCTCCTCGTCGGTCGGCGCGTCGGTGGTCGCCATACCGCCCAGACGCGACGGGATGAGGCCGCGCGGGCGGAAGATCATCACGAGGATGAGTGAGAGGCCGAAGAGCCAGACGCGCAAGTCGGTGACGTCGCCGGCGTGGAAGCCCAAGGCTCGATTGGCCACGCTGGTGATCTGCTTGCCCAGCGCCGCGTCGCGCAAGTACTCAGGCAAGAACGCGATGAGGAAACCACCGGCGACGACACCGAGGAGCGACCCACTGCCGCCGAGCACCACCGCCGACAGGATGATGACGGAGAAGAAGAACGGAAAATTGTCGGGGTTGATGAACCCGACCTTGCTGGCATAGAGCCAACCCGCGAGCCCAGCCGTCGACGCGCCGACGGTGAAGGCCCACAGCCGCATCTTGAACGTCGGAACGCCCATGACCTCGGCGGCCTCCTCGTCCTCACGAATCGCCGACCAACTGCGCCCGACGCGCGAGTTGTTGAGGCGGATCGAGACGGTGAGGGCGAGCGCGATTGCCGCTAGTGCCACGTAGTAGTACGGCAGCGTCCGCAGGCCGAAGGGTTCGGGATGCTTGATGTCGGTGATGCCGCGCGCTTCACCGAGTGCGTTCGTGTTGAGGGCGATGATGCGCACGATCTCGCCGAAGCCGAGGGTCACGATGGCCAGGTAGTCGCCGCGCAGGCGCAGCGTCGGAGCGCCGAGCAGGACACCGGCGAGCATGGCGGCGACGACGGCGAACGGAATCGCGGCCCACGCGTCCAGGTGGAAGGTCGTCGTGAGCACCGCCGTCGTGTACGCGCCAACGGCGTAGAAGGCGACGTAGCCGAGGTCGAGCATGCCGGCGGCGCCGACGACGACGTTGAGGCCGATCGCCAACAGCACGTAGACGGCGACCGGGAAGAACAGCTGACTCTGCCGGTAATTGGTTAGGAACGGGGGCGCCACGACGGCGAGCACCGCCAGCGCCGCGAGCCCGATGCGCTGCTGCTGGCGGGACAACTCGAACCGCGGACGGCGGCTCCAGATGCCGAGCGGCCGCTCACTCGCCGTCACGCGCGTGACCGTCCGAGCTGCTCGCCGAGGATCCCGGTCGGCCGGAACATCAGGACGAGGACGAGGATGACGAAGCCAAAGGCGTCTTTCCAGCGCCCGCCGATGACGGTGGCGCCGTAGTTCTCGATTAACCCCAGAGCGAAGCCCCCGAGGAGGGCGCCGCGGATGTTGCCGATGCCGCCGAGGACCGCGGCGGTGAACGCCTTGATGCCGTAGATGAAGCCGGAGTTGTAGCGAACGTTCTCGACGTAGGCGCCGAAGTACAGGCCGCCGGCGGCGCCGGCCACGATGCCACCGAGGAGGAACGTCACCACGATGATGCGATTGATGTCGACGCCCATCAATTGGGCGGTCTCGGTGTCCTGCGCGGTGGCGCGTATGCCACGGCCGAGCCGCGTCGTGGCGACGAAGCGCTCGAGGCCGACCATGAGCACGATCGAGGCGACGAACACGATGAGCTTCTGCGCCTGCACCGGTGCACCGAAAATGCTGAAGATCGTCGTGCGGTTGACCGTGCGCGGAAACGGGACTTCGTCGCGCCCGTAGCGCAGCGCGAAGAACTCCTGCACAAACAGCGAAGCGCCGATGGCGGTGATCAGGAACGCGAGACGCGGCGCGCCGCGTTTGCGCAGCGGCCGGTAGGCGAGGCGTTCGAGGACGACGGCCAGAGTTCCCGACGCCAACATGCCGGCAAAGGCCATCAACAGCACGACGCCGACGAGCTGAAGGCCCGCCGGCGTCGCGTGTGCCGTTTCGAATCCGACGGCGTGCAGGGCGAACAGCGCCCCGAACGCACCCACCATGAAGACTTCCGAGTGGGCGAAATTGATGAGGCGCAGCACGCCGTACACCAGCGTGTAGCCCAGGGCGACCAGGGCGTAGATCGCCCCGAGCGTCACGCCGTCAACGGTCTGGTCCCAGAATTGGTGGACGAGACAGCTGGTGCAGAAGCTGATGGTTCGGCCTTACAGGTGGTCGGTGTCGCCGGCGGAGACGAACTTTCCGTTGGTCACCTTGAAGAAGTACACCGTTGTCGCCTCCAGGTCGCCGTTGGGCTGGAAGACGATCTTCTTCGATACACCCGTGTACGGCGGGAGCGCCTCCACATAGGCGAGCAGCTTCGCCCGCGTGGTGTTGCCCGCCTCGATGCCCTTGATGAGGATGTTGGCGGCGTCGAACGCCTCCGAGGAGTATGTGCCCGGATCCTGGTTGAAGGCCTTCTTGTAGTCCTTGGCCATCGTGCCGAGTGGGCCGGAGGCGGATTCCGTAGCGAGGTTGCACGGGCAGGAGATGATCGCGCCTTCGGCACCGGCGCCGGCGCCGCTGATGAAGCCGGGGTCGAGGGATCCGTCGCCGGACATGAACACGGCGTCGACGCCGGCGTCGCTCAGCTGCTTCTTGAGCTTGCCTGCGGCTTGGTAGTAGCCGCCGTAGAAGATCAGGTCGGGCTTGGCCGCCTTCGCGGCGTTGACGGCGGCGGAATACAGGTCGTCGTCCTTGTTGATCTGGGTGGAGTTCTGCGCCGTCTTCGGCGTGCCCAGCGCGGCCGACACCTGATCGGTCAGACCCTTCGAGTACTCCTGGTTGTCGTCGATGAAATAGACGTTCTTGCCGGCGTACTTCGCCTTGATGAACTTCGCGATGCCGGCACCCTGCGCAGCGTCGTCGGGCAAGACGCGATGGAACACGTCGGACCCGCCCTCAGGAATGTTCGGCAGGTCGGCATTCGTGGCCGACGAGCTGATCATCACGAGCCCGGCGTTCTTGAGATCTGGGAGCACAGCCTTGGTCTCGCCTGAGAACGCGGGACCGACGATGCCGAGAATGCTGGCGTCGTCCTTGTACTTCGCGAGCTGACCGGGCGCCTGGGCCGGATCGCCCTGCGTGTCGAACTCCTTGAGCGTGAACTTGTACTTCGACTGTGCGTCGTTTGCTTGCTGAACGGCAAGCTTGGCGCCGTTGAGAATGTTGATGCCGAGGCTCGCTGCGTCACCCGTCTTCGGGCCGACGAAGGCGATCGAGACGGGCGTGCCGTTGTTGCTGCCGCTGGCGTTGTTGTCGTTGCTCTTGCCGCAGGCGGTGGTGACGATGGCCAGCGACATGACGACGGCGCTCGCGCGCCACCAGGACCGGGTGCTTCGAGACATATCTCTTCTCCTGTGGGACGGTCAGGTCAGGCGGGACGTTACGCCGGGTGAGTCCTCGTCTGCACGGATTGCGGTCACAATGCCGAGGTGATCCGTCGCCTCTTCGCGCCGTGCGCCATCATCGTGTTGTTGATCGCGGCCGATCTCACGGCGCGGGGCGCCGTCTCGTCGATCGTCACGACGCGGGCGCGTGAGGAAGCGCCACCGGGCTCGTCGGTGAAGGCAACCGTGGGCGGCTTTCCGTTCGTGCCGCCGCTGTTGCTGTCCGGCAAGGTCAAGCGTGCCTCGGTACACGTCACGAATCTCAAGGCCGAAGTCGTGGTGTTCGCGTCGATCGACGTCGATCTCTCCGGCGTGCAGCTCGACCGCGGCCGGCTCCTGCATCAGCGCAAGGCGCGCATCACCAAGATCGACCACGGCACGGTGCGCGCCGTCCTGACCCAGCAGGCGCTGTCCGACGCGCTGCACGGCGTCAACGTCGAGATGGCGAATGGCCACCTCACGCTCGCCGGGATCGACGTGACGCCCGTGGTGCGCAACAACCACCTCACGGTCGGCGGCTTCACCGTGCCGTTGAGCGACTACCTGCCCTGCGTCGGCGCGTTCACGATCGGCGACGGCCAGATGGAGATGACCTGCGCCATCGACAACGTGCCCCCAGCGCTGCTCGACGCCGTCAACAACGCCGCGTCGCTGCCGTCAGTCGTCGTGGTCGACGGTGGTCCAGGTGGGGAAGGTGATGTGGTCGACGCCCATCCACTTGGTGATGCGGCCCGCGTCGCGTAGCTGGCGGAGACACCGCGGGGCTTCGTCGCCGACCATGCGGATGTAGTCGGCGACGGTGATGAGCAGCGGACCGGCGTCGAGGTCGCCGGGCTGGGTGCGGGCGTCGACTTCGAGCGTCGGCCGGCAGGGGTTGCGCAGGTCCACGGGATGGCAGTGGTAGACGACACCCTCGAACACCGACATGGCAATGATCCGCATATGCGCCGACCAATTTGTCAGCATGGACGGGTGCGCGTCGCCTTCGCCCCCGATCTGCTCGACCGGTCGCGGTTCAACAACGTGCGCGACATCGTGCACGTCGCCAATCCCGCGGCTATCGACTCGATCGCCGGACTCGGTCCGGGTGACGTCGTCGCCGTCGACCTGTCCCGCGAAGGCGCACTCAACGCGGCGGCGCGCGCCGCGGCGCGCGGGGCGACGGTCTACGGGTTCGCATCGCACGTCGACACCGACACGATCCGCGCCGCCAAGGCCGACGGCGTGCTGGCGATGGCGCGCTCGGCCTTCTTTGGTCGGGTCGACGAATTGTTCGCGTAACCTCTGGCGTCGGTGCCGATCGACGACGAAGACCTGGTGCGCTGGAGCGAGGCGTTGAGCGGTATCGCCCGCACCGGTCTCGCCTTCACCACGTCGCTGTACGAGCAGGAGCGCTTCCAGGAGGTGCTCCACGTCGCCGCCGACATGCGCGCCGCCGTCGAAGACGCGCAACCGGCGAACGACTGGAACGGCGAGTGGATGGCGGGCGTCGGCAAGGGCGTGCCCGGCTACGTGACGCCGAAAGCCGCGGTGGGCGTCGTCGTGGGCAACGAGCGGGGCGAGATTCTCTTGATCCAACGGGCGAACTCGGGTGTGTGGCTGTACCCGACCGGATGGTGCGACGTCGGCTACTCGCCCGCCGAAGTGGCGGTCAAAGAAGTCGAGGAGGAGACCGGGATCCAAGTCGAGCCCGTCCGCATCATCGCCGTGCTCGACGGCATGCGGATGGGGATGACCCACATCCCGCTGTACACGATCGTGTTTCATTGCCGCCCGATCGGCGGCGAACTGAAGGGTCACCCGCTCGAGACGCTCGACGTCGGCTGGTTCGGCCGCGACGCCCTGCCCGAGCCGCTCGCCGGCTACGAGTTCTGGGGCGAGCAGGCCTTCGCCGCCATCGACGGCCACCCGCTCGAGGTGAGGTTCGACCCGCCGCGCGACCCGGTGTGGCGCGGCGACGCCACGCCTTAGGTGTTCAACTCGCCGAACAGCGCGGCCACGATGCTGATCGAGCCGCGCGCCTTTTCCCACGCGTCAGCGATGGCCTCGTGGTCGACAAGGCCCGACGCGTCGGGTGCGGTACCGAGCGCCTGCGTGGCGGCCGCGGCGAGCAGCGCCGGCTCGATGTCGTCGCCGTAGGCTGGGAAGCACTCGAGGCCGTCCCACAACGCCGTGAGCGGCGCCGGCGGGGCGGCATCGGTGGCGAAGGCCAACGCCACGGTGCTGAACACCTCTTCGGTGGCAAGGCTCTGAGGGCGCTCGTATCCCGCCACCGGGTGCAGCCGCCATTCGAAGACCATCTCGTCGGGCCCGTCGTCGCGCAGCCACACCTGCGAGCCGTTGACGTAGGTGTCGGTCGGCTCGCCGAAACGTTCGTCGAGGGCGACGATGAGTGCGTGCGTGGCGCGCCACACACAGGTCGGGACGCGAGCAGCGGTCGGCATGGAACAAGATTGCTCCATGAGCCCAGCCCCACGCGTCGCACCGGTCACGCCCGAGGAATGCGACGAGAAGACGACCGAACTCCTGAACGGGTTGGGCGCCGGCATGTCGCAGGCGCTCAACATCTTCACGACCCTCGCCCATCACCCTCGTTTGCTCAAGAAATGGTCGGAGTTCGGCGGCGTGCTGCTCTACCGGGGCGAACTCGACCCGCGCGAGCGCGAGATCCTCATCCTTCGCACCGGGTGGAACTGCCAGTCCGAGTACGAATTCGGCCAGCACCGCGTCATCGGCCTGCGCTCGGGCATGACGGAACAGGAAGTCGACGCGACGTGCCTCGCCCCGGACGCGGCGGGTTGGAGCGAGAGCGACGCGCTGCTGATCGCTGCCGCCGACGAGTTGCACGCGGAGTCGAAGATCTCCGACGCCACCTGGGAGAAGCTGGCGGCGCGTTACACCAAGGCGCAGCTGATCGAGCTCGTCATGCTGGTGGGTCAGTACCACCTCGTCTCGATGGCGCTGAACTCGCTTGGGGTGCAGCGCGACGAAGGCATCGACGGGTTCCCGGCGTGAAGCGGCTCGAGGGTCGGCGCATCGTCGTCGTCGGCGCCGGCACGCGCGCCACCGATGACCCCGACGCGCCGATTGGGAACGGGCGCGCCATCTCAGTCCTGGCGGCGCGGGAGGGCGCGGCGGTCGCGTGTGTGGACGCGCACGAAGGCTCGGCGCGCACGACGGCGTTGCTCGTCGAAGCCGAGGGCGCGGAGTCCGCCGCGATCGTGGCCGACGTCAGCGACCCGGCGCAGTGCGCGTCGCTGGTGGCCGAAGCGGTCGGCGCGCTCGGCGGTATCGACGGCATCGTGCTCAACGTCGGCATCGGCGCGGGCGTCGGGCTTTCGCACACGACGGTGCAGGACTGGGATCTCGTCGCCAACGTGAACGTGCGGTCGCACTTCCTCGTGTGCCAGGCCGCCAAGGAGCACCTCGGCGAGGGCAGCGCCATCGTGTTCATCTCGTCGGTGGCCGGGCTGCAATCCGGCAGCCGTATTCCGGCCTACGACACGACGAAGGCGGCGCTGCTCGGCCTCAACCGCCACGTCGCCGCCGAGCTGGCGAGTCGCGGCGTGCGGGCCAACGTCGTATGCCCGGGCCTCATCGACACGCCGCTGGGACGCGTCGCGTCGGGCGGCCGTCCGTCGCGTGACCGCACGCCGGTGCCGCTGAAGCGTCAAGGCACGGCGTGGGAGGTGGCCGCACCCGTCGTCTTCTTGCTCTCCGACGACGCCAGTTACATCACCGGCCAGGTGTTGACCGTCGACGGTGGGCTGTTCATGCGGTGAGACGCGCCGCGCTGCTCGTCGCGGTCGCGCTCGTGGGGTGGACGGGCGCATGCAAGGGCGCGCCGACGCGCCAGGGATTCGCGGCGTCGACGAGCACGCGCCCGTCCACGACGTCGTCGTCGTCGACCACCACCACGAGCACCACGGCCGCGGTGGCACCGGCGCCGAACGGGTGCGACGCCGCGGCCCTCACCCGCGTCGCGCCGCGCGCCGACCGGACCAAGTACACCGTCGACGCCACACTCGACCTCGCGGCCAACCAGGTCACCGGCACGCTCAAGGCCGTGTTCACCCCGGACAAGGACACCGACCACCTCGTGCTGCGCCTATGGCCCAACGCCCCCACGCCGGCGAACAAGGGTGCGCACGAAGACATCGCCGACGTCACCGTCGACGGGCACGCCGTCACGTTCCACATGGACAACCCGACGACGGCCGACGTCGACACCGTCGACAAGAAGCCGCTCACGCCGGGCACGGCGATCACGCTCGCGCTGTCGTTCACGCTGCGCCTGCCGGGTGTGTCCGACGACCGGTTGAGCCGGCAGGGCAACACCGTGCGCCTCGGGTCGTGGTTGCCGTTGCTGGCGTGGGAGCCCGGCGTCGGGTGGGATGTCGACCCGCCGACGACGAGCAACGCCGAGGCATCCCTTACCGTGGCCTCGGATTTCGACGTGCACTTCGTCGCCCCCGCCGGGCTCACGGTGCTGGCGACGGGGGTGAGCGACGGCCCGTGGCACTGGACGGCCACCGCGATGGGCGACTGGGCGGCATCGGTCGGATCGTTCAACCTCGTCGAAGGAACGGCCGCCGGCGCCAAGGTGACCGTCGGGGTCGAGCGGTCGATGAGCGAGTCGCCCACCGCCTACCTGGCGCGCGTGATCGCGGCGTTGACCGACCTGTCGCACCGCTACGGCAACTACGCGTATCCCACCTTCACGCTGGCGCTCACGCCCAACCTCACGGGCGGCATCGAATACCCAGGCCACGTGATGCAGGGCCCGAATACCAACGCCCGCACGACGCCGCACGAGGTTTCGCACCAGTGGTTCTACTCACTCGTGGGCAGCGACCAGGGCCGTGACCCGTGGCTTGACGAGGGCCTCGCCAGCTGGGCCGAGGCGCAGACCAATCACACCTATGCGTCGTTCCTCGCCAAGCCGATTCCCGCGGACGGCCGCGATCACATCGGCGAGCCGATGACGTTCTGGGATCCGATCCACAACGACTACTACCGCTCCGTGTACGTGCAGAGCGTGCAGGCCCTCGGCGCCCTCGGCGTGTCGACCGCAGCCGTCGACTGCGCCCTGGCGCGCTACGTGGCCGCTAACGCCTATCGCGTGGCCACCCCGCAAGCAGTGGTCGACGCGTTGAAGACGGTGGCGCCGAACGCGGCGGCGGTCCTGGCGAAGTACGGAGTGAAGCGAATCAGTTAGCTTGCGCGGCGTGGGCGAGGCGGTCATCGAGGTCGAGGGGCTGTGCAAACGCTACGGCGCGTTCGAAGCAGTCAAGGGCATCGACCTGCACGTCAAACGGGGCGAGGTGTTCGCCTTCCTGGGGCCCAACGGTGCGGGCAAGACGACCTCGGTCGAGATCTTCGAAGGTTTCCGCCACCGTGACGACGGCCGCGTGTCGGTGCTCGGCGTCGACCCCGACCGCGGTGGGCTCGACTGGCGCGCCCGGATCGGTGTCGTGTTGCAGGAGTCGCGGCCCGAACCATTGCTGACCGTGCGCGAGTCGATCGCCCAGTACGCCGGGTTCTACCCCCGGCCGCGACCCGTGGACGAGGTGATCCGCCTCGTCGGACTCGACGACGCCGCCGGGGTCCGCGCCGGCAAGCTGTCCGGCGGCCAGCAGCGGCGACTCGACGTCGGGCTCGCCCTCGTCGGCCGGCCCGAAGTCGTGTTCCTCGACGAGCCGACGACGGGCTTCGACCCGACGGCGCGACGCGAGGCGTGGGCCGTCCTCGAAGGCCTCAAGGCCGAAGGCCTCACCGTCTTCCTGACGACGCACTACCTCGAAGAGGCCGAGGTGCTAGCCGACCGCGTCGCTGTCATCGCCGGCGGCCGCATCGTCGCCGAGGGCACGCCGGCGACGCTGGCGGGCCGCAACACCGCCCAATCGCGCATCACCTACCGGATCGCGGGGGACGCAGAGACCCACGTCGCCCACAGCGACGACGTCGTGGCTGATCTGCAACGTCTGTTCACGCGCACCAAGCGGGCGAAGCAGACGATCACCGAGCTCGAAGTGACGCGCCCGTCGCTCGAGGACGTGTACCTCGATCTGGTAGCGGATCCGTGAAACGCCTCGGGCTCGTCGCCCATCAGTTCCGCTACGACTACCGCAGTTACGTCCGCGAACCGACCGCGGTTTTCTTCACTGCGTTCCTACCGCTGATGTTCCTCGTCCTGATCGTCGGTGTTTTCGGCAACCAGGCGCAGCCGATCGGTGGTGGCCGGCGCGTGTCGGGCGCCACGTACTACGTCCCGTCGATCATGGCGCTGGCCGTCGTGTCGGCCACCGCCGTCAACCTGGCGGTGTCGGTGGCGACGGCACGCGAGCGGGGGACGCTCAAGCGGTTGCGGGCCACGCCGCTGCCGCCGTGGGTCTTTCTCGCGGCGCGAGTCGTCACCCAGGTCATCACCGTGACGCTGATCGCCGGCACCGTGTTGCTGCTCGGTCGCGTCGCCTACAACGTCCACTTGCCGCCGTCCGCGTGGCCGGCCTTGCTGGTCACGCTCGCCGTCGGCATTGCGTGCTTCTGCTGCGTAGGTTTTCTGATGACGCTCGTCATTGCCAGCGAGCAGGCGGCGGCGGCGGTGGCCAACGCGCTCACGTTGCCGCTGAACTTCATCTCCGGCGTGTTCTTCCCCCGCGGCACGATCCCGCAGTGGATGACTCACATCGCCGAGCTATTCCCGATCAAGCATCTCGTGGACGCGCTCTTCACGGTCTTCGATCCCGGCAACCACGGCTCGCGCTTGGCCGGCCGCGACCTGCTGGTGCTCACGGCGTGGGGCGTGGTCAGCCTGGTGATCTCGGCCCGCCGTTTTCGTTGGGTCCCCTCGAACAGGTAGGTGACGAATGCGCAGTGCGACTGAGGTAGCCGACGCAGTTCGGTCCGGAGCGCTCAAGGCAAGCGAAATCCTCGACGAGTGCTTGTCCCGCGTCGCCCAATACAACGACGCCCTCAATGCGTTCGTCGTACTCGACCCCGACGCGGCGCGCGCGGCAGCGGCCGCAGTCGACGACGCCGTCGCCGCGGGGCGCGATCCGGGGCCGTTCGCCGGTGTGCCGATCGGAGTGAAGGATCTCGAGGACGCGGCGGGGCTGCCGACCTCGCACGGCTCGCTGATCTTCAAGGACAGCGCGCCGCAGACCGCAGATTCGATCCATCTGGCGCGCCTGCGCGCCGCCGGCGCCGTGGTCATCGGCAAGACGGCGGCGCCTGAATTCGGCACGGTCGCCTTCACCCACAGCAGAGCGTTCGGCACGACGCGTAACCCGTGGAACCTGGAGCGCACGCCCGGCGGATCGAGCGGTGGATCGGCCGCCGCGGTCGCCGCCGGACTCGTCCCGATGGCGACGGCGAGTGACGGTGGTGGTTCGATTCGCATCCCGGCGGCGTTCTCCGGACTGGTGGGGATGAAGCCGAGCTTCGGTCGCATCCCGCATCCGTTCCCGGCGGTGTCGCAAACGTCGGTGTACGGCGTCGAAGTCACGACGGTGCGCGACGCAGCGCGGCACCTCGACGTCACCGCCGGTCCCGCCGACGTCGACCGCACGACGCTGCCGCCGCCGACGGTGCGTTACGAGGACGCCATCGAGTCGCTCGACGTGCGCGGCCTGCGCCTCGGCTTCTCTGTCGACCTTGGCTACGCCGTCGCCGACCCCGAGGTGGCCGAGATAGTCGAGGCGGCGGCGGGCGATATCTTCGCCGCCGTCGGCGCACCGTTTGCCTGCGCGGACGTGGACCTGCCGGAGCCGATCCGCACGTGGCTCAGCGCCGGCACCGTCGACCAGTACCTCAACCTCGACGACGGCATGTGGCCCGACGTGGCGCCGCAGATGGTCGGCTTCGTGCGCCGGGACTTCGAATCGGGGGAGAACCGCACCGCGCCCCAGATCGCCAAGCGGTTCCGTTTCCGCCACCAGTTCGAAGCGGCGTGGGCGGAGGTGTTCGAGCGTTACGACGTGCTGATCTGCCCGACGACCGCCGTGCCCGCGTTCCCCGCTGCCGGTCCTCCGCCATCGGTGATCGCAGGGCGCGAGCTCGGCCCGGCGTACGCGACGCCGTTCTGCTTCCCGGCCAACATCGGGTGGAACCCGGCGATCTCATTGCCGGCAGGCACGACCGCAGAAGGCCTTCCGGTCGGCGTGCAAGTGATCGCTCGGCGTCATCACGACGAGGTGGCGCTGCGTCTCGGTCGTTTGTTCGAGCAGGCGCGGCCGTGGCCGCCGCACGCGCCCGGTTACGCCGACTAGTTCTGTTCGCGCAGGAAGCGTTCGGCCTGGGCCGCGATGTCGAAGCGGTCCGGGTCGTCCATCGTCTCGCCGTTGTCGATGACGCGCTCGAGGCCGTGGACGTAGTTGGCGATGTCCTCGTCGGCTTCGATCATGTCGTCGACTTGGCGCTCGTAGGACGCGGCGGCGATTTCGAGATCGGTGGTCTCGAGGCTGGCGCCGACGATGTCGGCGGCTCGGCGGGCCAGTGCGAGGGTCGCCTTGGGCGAGGGCTGCTGGCTGACGTAGTGCGGCACCGCCGCCCACAGCGACGCCGACTTGATACCGGCTTCGGCGAAGCGCGTGTGGAGCACACCGACGATTCCCGTGGGGCCTTCGTAACGCGACCGCCGGAGTCCGAGTTCCTCGATCAAATCCGGATCCGATCCGGTGCCGGTCACCTGCACGTCCCGGGTGTGGGGCACCTCGGCCGCCAACGCCCCGAGCGTGAGCACGAGTTCGATGTCGAGCTCACGGGCGATGTCGACGACGTCGTCGCAGAACGTGCGCCAGCGGTTGTTGGGTTCGATGCCGTGCACCAGCACGACGTCGCCGTCGGCGTTGGGCGGGGCGGTGGCGGCGAAGCGCGTCGTGCGCCAGTCGATCTCGCGGGTGACGCCGTCGATCAGGCGCACCTGAGGCCGAACGACGGTGAAGTCGTAGAACTCCTCAGGGTCGATGCTGGCGAAGACTCGCTCGTCCCAGGTGTTGCCCAAGTAATCCACGGCGCTCGACGCCGATTCGGCGGCATCGTTCCAACCTTCGAAGGCTGCGACCATCACCGGGCGACGCAGTTTCGGGCGACTGTCCCAACGGACGTACTCCATGCCGCCAGGCTACTCCCGCGTCGGCGGGCGCAACTCCCGCCGAACGGCCACCCGGATTGGGACCCTCGCCCCTAACGGAAAGCGGCGGTGGACCCCGACGATGCAGCTATGCGAGCCGTTGTCATCTACGAATCCATGTACGGAAACACGCGTCAGATCGCCGAGGCGATCGCCGAGGGATTTGGTGACAACGCCACCACGTGCGCGGTCGCGTTTGTTACCGACGACGATCTCGCCGCCGACTTTCTCGTCGTCGGCGGTCCCACACACGCGCACGGTATGAGTCGCGCGTCGACGCGCAAGTCGGCCGAGGACCGTATTCGCCTCGGCCAGGCCGAAGGCCACATGGACGACCACGCCGACCTGACCACGGGTGTGCGTGAGTGGCTCGAAAGCGTCGATCTGACGGGTCGCACCGCTGCCGCCTTCGACACGCGTATGCACGCGCCCTCGATCTTCACCGGACGCGCCAGCAAGGGCATCGCCCGTCGTCTGCGGCGCGCCGGCGCGACCGTGATCGGTGAACCGACGAGCTTCTTCGTGACGAAGCACGCCGAGTTGGCCGACGGCGAACTCGACCGGGCGCGCGCCTTCGGCGCGTCGCTCGGCGCCCGGCTCAGCCTGCGGTCAGCCGCGTAGCAGCGTCGCGGGCGACTCCCGCCATGGCGATGTCGAGCAACACGGCGTCGTCGCCGCTCAGCGCGTCGGTGATCGCTGCGTAGGCCGCACGTCCCGTCAGCGGATCGGCGATGGCGTCGCCCTTGAAGCGCGGCGTCCCGTCGGGCGCGTAGCGCACGAGACCGCCGGCCACCGCGGCGTCGTCGCCGAACGCCACGCGGTTCGACGCCCGGCCGTAGCCGGTGATCGACGCCCACACGTGCACGCCGCTGGTTTCCGGCTGGATGCCGCGGTGGGCGAGCGCCCGGGGCCGCGCCGATTCCACGACGACGTCAGCCGCGGCGATGAGTGCCGGCAACGCGTCGGGGTCGTCCCAGTCGAAGGTGACGAGCGTCTTGTTGTCGTTGAGTTCGGCGTAGAGGTCCGGCCGGCCGAGCTTTAGGTTGTCGGGCCGCTGGACCGACTCGGCCTTCGTCACGATCGCCCCGTCGGCCGCCAACAGATGCGCCGCCAACGGCCCCGCCCACAGCGACGACAGGTCCAACACCCGCACCACGCCGCTTCTGTGAAGGCTTTTCCGTGCAGCACACGGAAAAGCCTTCACAGAAGGGCCGGTGTACTCGCCGAGGGCGGCCACCGCGAGGCCGAGGAGTTCGGCGCCGGCGACGAGTTCGGCCCCGGTGCGCTGGGCGACGGCGTGGGCGAGGCCGTCTTCGCCGCATCCGATCCACGCCGGCAACAGCTCTCGGTCCGACGGGCGCGGCAGCGTCACGGCGACCCAGCCATCGGCGCTGCGTAACAACCTGCTGTTCAATGTGCCTGTGACCGTAGACGACGCCATCGCCGAATCCCGCCGGCGCTGGCCGCGGGCGTGTGCGGCCTACGAGGACCTTTTGATGCGCGGCTCGAGCCTCGAAGACGAGTCGCGCGTGTACTCGTCGCTCCAGGCGGGCCCGGAGTTCGCGGCGTGGCGCGCTGCGACACCGATCAAGCCGAGGCAACCGAACCCCGAACCGGCGGTGTTGATCGAACGCGTCGGTGACGAGTTGCGCGTCACGCTGAACCGGCCGGAACGGCGCAATGCCCTTGGCATCGAAGTGCGCGACGGGCTGCTCGACGCGTTCGCCGTCGCCCACGCCGATGCGTCGTTGCGCGTGATTGTTCGCGGCAACGGCCCGTCGTTCTGCGCCGGGGGCGACCTCGACGAGTTCGGTTCGTTCCCTTCGCCCGAAGAGGCGCACGTCATCCGGTTGCAGACGAGCATCGGCGCCGCGATCGCCGCGATCGCCGACCGCGTCACCTTCCACATCCACGGGGCGTGTTACGGCAGCGGCATCGAGTTGCCGGCGTTCGCGTCGCGGGTGATCGCCGCCCCCGACACCACGATCGCCCTGCCCGAGATCGGCCTCGGTCTCATCCCGGGTGCCGGCGGCACCGTTTCGATGACGGCCCGGATCGGCGTCGAGCGCATGCTCCGACTCGGCCTCTCCCGTCAACCCATCGACGCCCAAACCGCCCTCGCCTGGGGCCTCGTCGACGCCGTCGGAATAACGTGACGCCTATGTCAGAAACTGAGTACCACTTCGTCACCTACGAGACCTTCGACGACGGCGCGATCGCCCGCATCATGCTCAACCGTCCGGAGGCGCGGAACGCGCAGAACCGGGGCATGCTCGTCGAGCTCGACCAGGCGTTCCTGCGCGCCGAGGCCGACGACCAGGTGCGCGTCGTGATCCTCGGCGGCATGGGCCCGCTGTTCTCGGCCGGTCACGACATGGGCTCGAAAGTCGCCGCGGAGGAGTGGCAGACGCATCCGACGTCGCACACCAACGGCGGCTCGCGCGAGGGCGCCGAGAAGCTGTTCCTCCAGGAGTGGCACTACTACTTCCAGAACACGCTGCGGTGGCGCAACCTGCGCAAGATCACCATCGGTCAGGCGCACGGTCCGGTGTTCGCTGCCGGCCTGATGCTGCTGTGGGCGTGTGATCTCATCGTCGGTTCCGAAGAGGTCGTGTTCGCCGACGTCGTCGGTACGCGCCTGGGCATGTGCGGCCTCGAATACTTCGCCCACCCGTGGGAGTTCGGGCCGCGCAAGGCCAAGGAACTTCTCCTCACCGGGGACTCGATCAGCATCGACGAGGCGCACCGTCTCGGCATGGTCAGCAAGGTGTTCAAGCGTGACGAGCTCGAGGACAACACGCTCGCCTTCGCCCGTCGCATCGCCGCACTGCCGACGATGACGGCGCTGATGATCAAGGAGTCGGTCAACCAGACGGTCGACAACCAGGGGTTCTACAACGCCTTGAACTCGTGCTTCACGCTGCACGAGCTCAACCACTCGCACTGGGCGCAGATTCACGACAACAAGTACCCCGCGGCGCTCGAGGAGGACGGCATCCCCAACTGGAAGACGGCGCCGCCGACGGTCAACGCCGAGAAGACATCCGTGCGCGCCGCGACGCCCGACGCGGCGTCATAAAGCTGACGCCACTGTTAGATTCCGTCAAATGATGAGCTTCGACGATATGGAGGGCATGGATCTCGAGGCCCTCGCCCATCCGCAGGAGATGTTCAAAGGCCTGCGCGCCATGGGTGGTCCCGTCGACATGGTCGAGGACATGGGGATGTTCGTGGTCGGCACCGCCGAGCACGTCAAGGAAGTGCTGATGCATCCCGAGATCTACTCCTCAGGTGTCGACGCCGTCGACATCGGCCAGGTCCGCCCGCTGATCCCGCTCCAGATCGACCCGCCGCAGCACAAGTACTTCCGCCGCCTGATCGACCCGATCTTCGGCCGCGACACGATTGCCCGCATCGAGCCCGAGACGCGGCGTCTCGTCAAGGAACTCATCGCCAAGGTCAAGGACTCGGGCGGCACGAACTTCCACGAGTCGATCGCCGAGCCGCTGCCCTCGACGGTGTTCCTGCAGCTGCTCGGCCTGCCCGTGTCGCGCACGAAGGAGTTCATCGCGCTCAAGGACGGCATCGTGCGGCCACCGGCCAAGAGCAACGAAGAGCGCATCGAGATGGTCAACGAGACCGGCCAGAAGATCTACGCCATGCTCAAGGAAGCGATCGCCGAGCGCGAGAACGACCGTCGTGACGACATCATCTCGATGCTGCTCGACGCCAAGGTCGACGGCGAGCAGCTCACCCACGATCAGGTCGAGGACATCCTGTACCTGATGTTCATCGCGGGCCTCGATACGGTCACGTCGTCGCTCGACTGCTTCATCAGCTACCTCGCCCAGCACCCGGAGCACCGCAAGCAACTGGTGCAAGACCCCTCGCTCATCCCGCACGCCATCGAAGAGATGCTGCGGTGGGAGACACCGGTGACCGGCGTCATCCGGATCACGTCGCAGGACACCGAACTCGGCGGTTGCCCCATCCCGGCGCACACGCAGGTATCGGTCATCCTCGGTTCGTTCAACACCGACGAGAACCAGTGGGACCGCGCCGAG
This sequence comes from Acidimicrobiales bacterium, assembly GCA_035546775.1. NCBI lineage: Bacteria > Bacillati > Actinomycetota > Acidimicrobiia > Acidimicrobiales > Acidimicrobiales bacterium. Next base: position 67,202 of record DASZWD010000017.1, on the reverse strand, counting down.
GAGGTCGACTTCGGTCGCGACACCAAGGGCCACCTCGCCTTCGGCGGCGGCAACCACCGCTGCCTCGGTGCGCACCTGGCGCGCATGGAGCTGCGGGTGGCGCTCGAAGAGTGGCTGGCCGTCGTGCCGGACTTCACCATCAAGGAAGGCACGGCGCTGCGCTACTCGCAGGGCCTGCGCTCGATCGACAACCTCGAGATCGTCTGGTGAGCCTGCCTCTGGAAGGTGTGCGCGTCATCGAAGTCGCGAGCTGGATGTTCATCCCGAGTGGTGGCGCGATCCTCGTCGACTGGGGCGCGGACGTCCTCAAGGTCGAGCACCCCGAAACCGGTGATCCGCAGCGCGGCCTGATCACGTCGGGACTCATCCCCGGTTCGGGTGGGCGGGCACCGATCAACTTCATGATCGAGCAGCCCAACCGCGGCAAGAAGTCGATCGCCATCGACATCTCGAAGCCCGAAGGTCACGAGGCGCTGATGAAGCTCGTCGAGACGGCCGACGTGTTCCTCACGAACTACCTGCCGCCGATCCGGCGCAAGCTCAAGATCGACACCGACGACATCCGCGCCCGCAACCCCGACATCATCATCGCCCGCGGTTCGGGCCAGGGTCCGCTCGGCCCCGACGCCGAGAAGGGTGGATTCGACGGCGCGTCGTTCTGGGCGCGCGGCGGCATGGGCATGGTCGTGCCGCCGGGGCAGGAGGGTTATCCGCTCGGCCAGGTCGGCCCGGCGTTCGGCGACGTCATGGGCGGTATGGCGACCGCCGGCGCGATCGCGGCCGCGCTCGTCAAGCGTGAACGCACCGGTGAGACGTCGATCGTCGACGTGTCGCTGCTCGCCACCGCGATGTGGCAGCTGTCGCCGCTGGTGATCATGAACAAGATGTTCGGCATCGAGCGCTTGGCGTCTCCGGTGCGGGGCGCGCCGGGCAACCCGGGCGTCGGCGTCTACAAGACGAAGGACGATCGCTTCGTCGCCATGATGTTGTTGCAGGGCGACCGGTTCTGGGCCGACTGGGTGACGCGCCTGGGCCGACCCGATCTGGCCGACGACCCGCGCTTCGTCGAGGCCGGTGTGCGGGCGCAGCACGCGGCCGAGGCGCAGAAGGAACTCGACGACGCCTTCAGCAACTTCACGCTGGAGGAACTGCGCGGGGCGTTCGACGGCTTCGAAGGCGTGTGGGCGCCGTACCAGACGCTGGCCGAGCTGTACGAAGACCCGCAGGTGATCGCCAACGGCTACCTGCCCACCGCCGACGTCAACGGCGAGCCGTTCCAGATGGTGTCGTCGCCGGCGCTGTTCGACGAGAAGCCCTTCGAGGTCACGCGCGCTCCCGAACACGGCGAGCACACCGAGTTGGAACTCATCGAAGTCGGCTACGACTGGGAGCAGCTCGCCGCCATGAAGGAATCCGGAGCGATCCTCTGAGTTTCGACGCGCGGGTGGTGGAGCTCGGCTACATGCTGCACGGGCCGCACAAGCCGCACGATCCTCTCGACGCCGTCGTCGTGTGGGACGGCGTCGCCCGTACTTCCGGCACCCTGCCGCGCATCGACGGAAAGCTGACCTGCATCGGCGTGGTCGGCGACACGGTGTCGGTCGACGACGCTTACGAAGCCGCCGCCGTGTGCGCCCTCAATGCGCTGTGTCTCTTGCGCGACGAGCTCGGCACGCTGGACCGCATCGAACGGATTCTCTCGGTGACCGGCTACGTGGCCAGCGCCCCGGGTTTCGACCAGCAGCCGGCGGTTGTCGACGGCGCGTCGAAGATCCTCGTCGACGTCTTCGGCGACGCCGGCCGCCACACCCGCAGCGCCATCGGCGTGGCGGCGTTGCCCCGCGGCGGCGCCGTCGAGATCGAACTCACCGCCGCGCTGCGAAAGGATTAACTATGGCTATGGACGTGCGGTCGATTGAAGACGTGGCACCGATCGTCGAACACAACGGGACGGTGCCGGTGTGGTGGTTGATCCAGCCGCGGGAAATGATGGAGATCACCAAGGGCGGGCACCTCGAGCTGGTGAGCGAGTTCGAGGTGGCGGGCGGCGGCTACGTCGACCCGCACAATCATCCGACCCACGAGTTCTATTACGTGACGTCGGGCCGCGGGATCATGGAGATCGAAGGCGAGGAGCGGATCATCCAGCAGGGTGACCTCGTGCACATCCCGCCGATGGCGATGCACTCACTCAAGCCGGTGAGCGACACCGCGCCCATCCATTGTTTTTGCTTCGCCGTGGCCACGCCCGACGCCGGCGAGATCAACTACACGGAACACTGACCGCGTGACGATCGCGGAGACCGCCGAAGAGCTCGCAGCGCTCGGGTCGGCGACACTGGGGGAGTGCGGCGCCCTGCGCATGCACCATCGCATCAAGCCGGCGTGGAAGGGCGCGGTTGTCGCCGGCCCGGCCATCACCGCCAAGTGCGGCCAGGGCGACAACCTGGCGATCCACGTCGCGGTCGCCGAGAACATCGTCGTGGGCACGGTGCTCGTGGTCGACGCCACCAACCCGCCCGAGTACGGCTACTGGGGTGAAGTCCTCACGACCGCCGCCGGTGCCAACGACATTGTCGGCCTCGTCATCGACGGCGGTACCCGCGACACCGACGCCATCGAGGCGCTCGAGTTCCCCGTCTTCAATTCGATGATCGCGTTGACCGGCGCGCAGAAGAAGCAGGGCGGCACGATCAACCAGGCCGTCACCGTCGGCGACGCCGAAGTGAACCCGGGCGACTGGGTCGTGGGCGACACCGACGGCGTCGTCGTCATCCCGCGTGCGCAACTCAGCGCGGTGCTCGAAGCGGCCACGGCGCGTTACGAGAACGAGCAGGAGTTGTTCCGCCAGCTGAAGGAAGGCGCCACGACCATCGAGCTGCTCGGCCTGAACCCCAAGGGCCTCGACAAGTCGTGACCGACAGTTACACCGTCATCGCGGAGCCGCTCACGCGCGAGGCGTTCGCGCCGTTCGGTCAGGTCATCGACACCGGCGACATGGTGATGGAGTTGCGCGATGGCGAGCAGTTCGCGCTCAACGTGTTGTCCTACGACCGCTACCCGCTGGTATGCGACCACCTCAACCGTCACCACAAGGCGACCCAGGCGCTCGTCGCGCTCGCGGGCAAGCCGACGCTGCTCGTGGTCGCGGCGAAGGAGTTCGACTTCACGACGCGAGACGACTTGCAACACGTCCGCGCCTTCATCTGCGACGGCAGCGCTGGGGTGAACCTGTCTCTGGGGACGTGGCACTGGGGTCCGGCACCGCTGATGGACCACGTCGACCTGGTCAACGTGCAGGGTGCCGGGTTCTTGAACGACAACGAAGTGGCGTATCTCGAACGCGACCTCGGCGTCGTCGTCAACGTGGTTCTCTAGCGCCCTGCGCTTCGACGTCCTGGCACGGCCCACGCCGCTTCGCGTTAAGTAACCCTTAGCCGAACGACGCGGCGACGCGGTCGGCGTGGTGGGCGGCGTCGCCCCAGGCACGCGACAGCGCCCACGTGCGTTTGAGAAAGAGGTGGAGGTCGGCTTCGACGGTGTAGCCGATGGCGCCGTGGCACTGGAGCGCCTTGCGGGCGACGAGTTCGGCGGCATCCGACGCCATCGCTTTCGCGGTCGACGCGTCGCGGCTGCGGGTCGGCGCGTCGTGGGCGGCGGACCAGGCGGCGCGCCACACGACCGGGCGGGCGAACTCCAGCGCCAGACGCGCGTCGGCGAGGTGGTGCTTGACCGCTTGGAAGCTGCCGACGGGAACGCCGAACTGGCGGCGCTCGATCACGTAGGCGACGGTCATGTCGAGCATGGTCTGGCCGAGGCCGACCAGCATCGCCGCGGTGCCGAGCGCGCCGCGTTCGCGCGCCCGCTCGATGACCGACGACTTGGACGTGACGACGCGTCCCGATGTCCCGGCGCCGACGCGCGCCACCCGTCGGGCCGCGTCGACGGTGTCGACGGGGGTCAGCGACGCCTCGCCGCGCTCGACCAACACGAGCGACGCGCCGCGGTGCAGGAGCAGGCGATCGGCGTCGGCCGCGCACGCGACGTTGGCGCCGCCGAGGTCTGAGCTCACCATGCCGACCGCGCCCACCAATGGCGCCGCCACCATTGCCGACTCGACGATGGGGTGGGGCAACGCAACCCGTCCCGCTTCTTCGAGGATCGGGACGAGAAAGGACTCGTCGAGCCCGAGCCCACCGTCGGCTTCGGCAACGAGTAACCCGAGCACGCCCATGGTCTCGAGGCTGCGCCACACGCCGCGGTCGAGTTGCCCGGCGGGCGCGGTGGCGGCGGCGCGCACGTCGGCGGGGGTCATTTCCTTGGCGAACAGGTCACGCACCGCGTCACGGAACGCGACCTGGTCTTCGGCCAGAGAAAATCTCATGGGGCAAGGTTCATCGCGGCAAACCAAGCAGCCGTTCGGCCGCGATGTTGCGTTGGATCTCGTTCGTGCCGGCGTAGATCGGGCCCGACAACGAGAATTGCCAGCCCTTGGTCCACGCGTTCTCGAGTTCGGCGTCGGCACCGAGCACGTCGAGGGCGATGGCGTGTAGCTCGACGTCGAGCTCGCTCCACCACAACTTCGTGAGGCTGGCTTCGGCGCCGGGTTTGGCACCGGTCGCCAACTTCGTGACGGTGACGAGCGTCTGCTGCTGGTACGCGTCGGCGTGCATCCACGCGACCGCGGCGCGGCGTTGGAGCGTGACATCCCCGTGCTGGCGCGCCAGGGCGACAAGCCGTTCCGCGGTCGCGAGGAATCGGCCAGGGGAGCGCAGCGTCAGGCCGCGCTCGGATCCGGCGGTGGCCATGGCGACGGACCAGCCCCCGCCCACCTCGCCGAGTACGACGCCGCCGCCGATGGCGTCGTCGGCGAGGAACGCGTCTTCGAAGAAGACTTCGGCAAACCCTTCGTCGCCGTCCAAGCGACCGAAGCCCCGCACGGTGATGCCGGGTGTCGCCAGCGGGACGAGCAGATACGTCAGGCCTTTGTGGCGTTCGCTTTCCGGGTCGGTGCGGAACAGGCCGAACAAGTGCGTGCAAAACGCACCGCGGGTCGTCCAGGTCTTCTGCCCGTTGAGGATCCAGCCGCCAGCTACGCGCTCGGCACGCGACGAAACACCGGCGAGGTCGCTGCCGGCGTTGGGCTCGGACCAACCCTGGCACCACAGGTCCTCACCTGCGGCCATACGCCGCAGGATCGCGGTCTGCTGCGCGGGCGTGCCGAATTCGAACACGCTCGGGGCCAGCAGAAAGATGCCGTTCTGGGTGACCCGCGGCGGGCCGCCGGCGCGGTAGTACTCCTCCTCGAACAGCAGCCACTCCCACAGCGACGCGTCGCGCCCGCCGTGCTCCTTCGGCCACGACACCGCGGCCAGCCCGGCGTCGAACAGTCGGCTCTCCCACCGCAGGTGCTGGGCGAAGCCGTCGCGTGTGTCACCCGACGCGGGCTCACCATCACACTCGGCACGCCAGGCGGCGACGTTGCTCGCCAGCCAGGTTCGCACGTCGAAGCGAAATTCTTCTTCGTCCTCCGACCAGGTCAGGTCCACGGGCGCCTCGGCATACCTGACACTCCGTCAGATTAGTCTGCGGCCATGCCCACCACGTCTGTACCCGCTGTCGAAGACTGGTTCACCACCGACGCCGAACCCCACCTCGTCGGCACCCGGTGCACCACCTGCGGCACGGTGTTCTTCCCGCGAGCCAGCGGGTTCTGTCGCAACCCTGCGTGCCGCGGCCGCGACTTCGAGGACGTGGAGTTGGCCCGCACCGGCACGGTGTGGAGTTACACCGACGCGCAGTACCAACCGCCGTCGCCGTACATCCCGGCGACCGAGCCCTACGAGCCCTTCGCCCTCGCGGCGGTGGAGCTGGCGGACGAGCAGATCGTCATCCTCGGCCAAGTGGCGAAGGGCTTCGGTGTGCAGGACCTCAAGGTCGGCGCGCCCGTCGAGTTGGTGGTCGAACCGCTCTACGAGATCGACGGCGTGGAACACCTGATGTACCGCTGGAAGCCCGTGAGCGGCGCGGCGAAACGCGAACCGAAGCCGGTGACGACGTGAGTGCGCCGGAGAGCGTCGCCGTGCTCGGCGCGGGCATGCACGAGTGGGGCAAGTGGGGCCGGCCGTTCCACGAATACGGCATCCACGCCGCGCTCGCGGCGCTCGACGACGCCGGCGTCGACTGGGCCGACGTGCAATTCGTCGCTGGCGGCGAGACGGTGCGCAACGGCTACCCCGGCTACGTCGCCGCCTCGACCATCACACAGGCGCTCGGATGGAACGGCGCCCGCGTGGCGTCGTCGTACGCCGCCTGCGCGTCCGGCGTGACCGCGCTCGACGCGGCGCGCTCGCGCATCCTCGCGGGCCTGTGCGACGTCGCCCTCGTCGTCGGTGCCGACACCACACCGAAGGGTTTTCTCGCGCCGGTCGCCGGCGAACGCTGGGACGACCCCGACTGGTTGCGCTTTCGTCTCCTCGGCGCGACCAACCCTACGTACTTCGCGCTCTACGCCCGCCGCCGGATGGACCTGTACGGCGCGACGGAAGCCGACTTCGCCAAAGTGAAGGTGAAGAACGCGCGCCACGGCCTCAACAACCCCTACGCCCGGTATCGCAAGGAAGTCACCGAGGAGGAGGTTCTCAACAGTCCGATCGTGGCCGACCCGCTGCGCCTCCTCGAGATCTGCGCAACCTCCGACGGCGGCGCCGCCATCGTGCTGACGTCGATGGATTACGCCCGCAAACGCGGCATCCGCAATCCCGTACGCATCCGCGCCGTGTCGACGGTGACGCCGCGGTTCCCGAACACCGTCATCGAGATGCCGAACTTCTCGACCGACTCGGCCGCCGCGCTCGCCCCGCCGGAGTTGACCTTCCGCGACTCCATCGCCGCCGGCGCGTACGAGGAGGCGGGCATCGGTCCGGATGAGTTGAGCCTCGCCGAGGTGTACGACCTGTCGACCGCGCTCGAGCTCGACTGGATGGAGAACATCGGCCTGTGCAAGGCAGGCGAAGCGGAGAAATTGCTCAACGACGGTGACACCACGATCGGCGGGCGCATACCGGTCAACCCGAGCGGAGGCCTCGCGTGCTTCGGTGAAGCCGTCCCCGCCCAGGCGATCGCACAGGTGTGCGAAGTGACTTGGCAGTTACGCGGTACGGCGACTGGGCACCAAGTCGAAGGGGCGACGGCGGGCGTCACCGTCAACCAAGGGTTGTTCGGCCACGGCAGCGCCGTGCTGCTCACGACTTAGCGGCTGCGCTTGACCTCGCGGTAGGGGATCTCGCGGTCCGCCGCGTACTCGCGGGGCATGCCGAGGACGCGCTCGCTGATGATGTTGCGCTGGATCTCGTTGCTGCCACCGCCGAGCGACGTCGACTGCCGCCACAGTGAGAACTCGGCGGCGGCCCGCGTCGGCGGTTCCTCACCCGGAGCCCACGCCGCCGCCGCGGCGCCGGCGATCTCGAGGCCGATCTCGGAGCGCCGGATCACGCCGTTGGCGCTGAACAGCTTCATGATTGCGCCCGCCTGTCCCGGCAGCTTGCCGTTGGCGAGGCCGTGCCCGATGCGGCGCGACAGCGCCGCCGAAACCAGTTGGCGCACATGGGCGTCGGCGACGAGCTGGCGCACGTGGTCGTTCGACGCCTGGCCCGTCGACGTGACGAGCTGGGTGATGAGGTTGTCGGTGGCCGAGTACCCGGGGTCGTGGCCCACGGAGCGTCCTGAGGTGTAGATCGACGCGCCACCGACAGCAGCGCGCTCGTGCGTAAGGAGGCGGGTGGCGACGGTCCAGCCGTCGTCGATCTCGCCCACGACGTCGGCGACGGGTATGTGCACGTCGTCGAAGAACTCCTGGCAGAACTCCATCGACCCGTCGACCTGGCGGATCTGCTCGACCTGCACGCCCGGCTGATGGATCTTGAGGATGAACATCGTGAGGCCGCGGTGCTTCGGCACGTCCCAGTTGGTGCGGGCGAGGATCATGGCGTAGTCGCACTCGTGCGCCCCGCTCGACCAGATCTTCGAGCCGTTGAGCACGAACACGTCGCCGTCGCGGTCGGCGCGGGTCAACACGCCGGCGAGATCGGATCCGCCGCTGGGCTCGCTGAGGAACTGCACCCACAACTCTTCGCCCCGCAGGATCGCCGGGATGTGACGGCGTTTCTGCTCGTCGGTGCCGAAGTCGAGCAGCGTGGCGGCGAGGATGCCGAAGGTCGGCACGTTGAGCGACGACGGCATGTCGTAGCCCGCGGCTTCCTCGGTGAAGGCGCGCTGATAGGCCGGTGGCAGCCCGAGGCCGCCGTACTCGGCGGGGAAGCAGATGCCGGCGAATCCGGCGTCGTAGAGCTTGCGCTGCAGGGCGCGCTCGTGGTCGCGGCGACCGGGCACGTCGGCGCGCTCGAAGTCGTCCATCGGCTCGAGGTTCGAACGAATCCACGCGCGCGCCCGCGCCCGGAACTCGTCGACCGTCTCGCGGCGTGGCGAGGTCATGCCGCCCCCAGGATCATCTGGGCGAGGTGTTCGCGCCACTCGGCCGGTGGGCCGTACGTCGCCCGGTTGACGGTGGCGCGGCGCAAGTAGAGGTGGATGTCGTGTTCCCACGTGACGCCGATGCCGCCGTGGAGTTGCACACAGTCCTGGATGATCTCGGTGGCGATGGCGCCGATCCACGCCTTGGCCGCCGCGGCCAACTCGGCGGCGTTGGGTGCGCCCTCGGCGAACGCGTACGCCGCTGCCGTCGTGATGGCGTGGCACGCCTCGAGGTGCATCTTGTCGTCGGCGACACGGTGCTTCAGCGCCTGATACGACGACAGCGGACGGCCGAAGGAGAAGCGATCGTCCATGTACTCGAGGGTCATCTCGAAGACGCGCTCGACGACACCACACGTCTCGGCGCACTGCGTCACGAGAGCGACGGGAAACAGATCGCCGACCTCGCCGAGCGGTTCACCGGCGTCGGCGTCGATCGAGACGTGCGCGAAGCGCCGCACCAGGTCGAGCCCGTCCCACGGCGTCACGTGCACGGCGGGGTCGTCGGCGGCGACAAGGCGAGCGCCGTCGGCGGTCGTGACCACGAAGACGTCGGCCTGGGCACCGGCTTCGACGACGCCGGCGGTTTCGTGGACCCACGCGCCCACGAGGTCACCGCTGAGCAAACCGGGCAACCACTTGGCCTGCTGCGCGTCGCTGGCACCGGTCGCGAGCGCATGCACGGCGACATTCGAGGCCACGAGGGGCCCGGGCGCCACGGCGCGTCCCATTTCCTCGGCGACGATCGCGAGTTCGAGCATGCTGCCGCCCGAATCGGGGGCGAGCATGGAGGTCCAGCCGAGGTCACACGCCGCCTTCCAGTAGCCGCGTTCGAACCCGTCGGGATTCGCTGCGAGGGCGCGCACGGTGGTGATTGGTGCTTCGGCAGCGAGGAACTTGCGCGTGGTCTGCGCGAAGAATTCCTGGTCTTCGGTCACGTCGACATCCACGGGATGCGCAGGCTATCGGCCGTCTAACACTCGTGTCAGGTTGGCGCCGGGCGGCGTCTACAGCTGCGACATGAACTGCTGGAGGTCGAAGTAGTCGCGCCACGCGGCAATCTTGCCGTCGACGATTTCGAACGTGCCCATGACCGGCAGCGCCATCGTCTTGTCCGGACGGATGAAGCGGTCGACGCGTTCGGTCAGCACGGTGTTGCCGTTCGCCGCGATGGCGCGGACGTCGAACTCGATGCGGTCGACGCCTCCGGTGAAGCCTTCGATCGTGGTGCGGATGGCGTCCTTGCCGGCGACGGGCGCGATCGGAATGTTGTGGTACACCGCGTCGTCGGTGAAGAACGCCATGAGAGCGTCGACGTCGACGGACTCCCACGCCTGACAGAAACGAGTGACGACGTCGATCGGGTCAGTGGCCATGCGCGGACTCTACGGTGCGGCGATGCGACGAGCACTGCGTTGGCTGTTCGAGGACCGCACGACGCACGACGGGCACCTCGTCGTATGGCAGTGGCCGAACGTCCCGCTGTGGGTCTGGATCGTCGCGGCCGTGCTCGGTCGCTTTGCCCGCGGCGGCGCCGGCACCGTCGTGCACGTGATCGGCGCCGTCGGACTCGCGGTCTGGGCCGTTATGGAGGTCGGCTGGGGAGTGAACCCGTTCCGCCGCATGCTCGGCGCCGTCGTGCTCGGGTCGATGGTGGTCGGCCTGCTCGTCAGCTAATGCCGTCGAGCAGGGCGCGCAACGCGGCCACTTCGTCGTCGAACGCCTTGCGCCCCGTCTTGGTTATCGCCACCCACGTCTTGGGGCGCTTGCCTTCGAACGTCTTTTCCTGGCTGACATAGCCCGCGTCTTCCAACACCGTGAGGTGTCGGGAGAGGTTCCCGTCGGTCAGCTTCAGGATCGAGCGCAACTCGCCGAAGTCGGCGCGCGGCGCTTCGGCCAGTACCGCGAGGATGCCAAGCCGGACCCGCTGGTGGACGACGTCGTCGAGCCCGAGCGAAGGGTGTTCTTCCGCGTCGCTCATGCTGGCTGGCGGCGCACGCTGGCGGCGTCGCGCCCGGTGCCGGTCATCGCTGCGGGAACACTTTGCGCACGAGCTTGCGGGTGCGGCTCTGGTGACGCACGGTCGTCTTGGATGAGCCGGCAGCGGAGCGATAGGCGGATGCCTGGCGGATGAACTGTCCGTTGATCATGACCGGATTCCCTTCTTGGCCCGCGAGCGTTTGCGCCCCACGGCGCCGACGACAAGTGCCGATCCCATCCCGGCGGCGAAGCTGAACGCGGTGTTGAGCGGGCCCGATGGCAAGGGCAAGAGAACAGCGATCAGCAGCGCCGGGACCAGGAGCACGACGTTGCGGTGGATCGCGGCGAATGCGACGGCGCCCCCGGCGAAGCCGATGCCGATCACCGCGTCGCGGGCGTCGCCATGGAGTGCGAGCGCGGCGGTGACATCGGCGACGAGCACCATGCCGCTGATCGCCCACACGGACGGCTTCGGCAACGCCCCGCCCAAGTTGCGGCGCCGAATCACATCGTGGCGGGCGGCCAGCAACGCCGTCGCACCGAGGAAGCAGAACCAGAGGATGTGGACGGGATGCTCCGGTCGCTCGACCCCGAGGCCGAAGCACGTGGCCGCCGCCAGCAGCAGGAACTCGGGCATCAGGGCGCGCAGGCGGGCGCTGGTGGACGCCTGCGCATCGCGCACGACGTTCAGCAACGATTGCGCCTCGTCGGTTGGAACCGCAGGGTTCTCTGTCATGTAATGAACTTTGTATTGCAAAGCTAACCGTGTCAAGGGGCAATCGCTCGCGATATCCTGATCTAACAGTCGTGTCACGTTCGTAGGAGAACCTCACATGCCGTCTCGCAAGCTCGATTTTCCGGTCTTCGACGTGGACAACCACATGTACGAAGACCGCGACGCGCTGACGAAGTTCCTGCCGCCCGAATACGACGGCCTCATCAAGTACGTCGAGGTCAACGGGCGGACCAAGATCGCGGTGCGCAACCAGATCTCGGAGTACATCCCCAACCCGACGTTCGATCGCGTGGCGCGTCCGGGTGCCCAGGAGGAGTACTTCCGCATCGGCAACCCGGAGGGCAAGTCGCGGCGCGAGATCATGGGCCAGGCGATGGACTGCATCCCGGCCTTCCGGGAGCCCGGGGCCCGTATCGAGCTGATGGACGAACTCGGCCTCGACCGGGCGATCATGTGGCCGACGCTGGCGTCGCTGGTCGAAGAGCGCCTGCGTGACGATCCCGACGCCATCCACGCCGTCATCCACGCGCTGAACCAGTGGATGCTCGAGCAGTGGACGTTCAACTACGACGGCCGCATCTTCCCGACGCCGGTGGTCACGCTGCCGATCGTCGACAAAGCCGTCGCCGAGCTCGAGTTCCTGCTCGACAACGGGGCCAAGATCATCCTCATCCGCCCGGCGCCGGTGCCCGGCTTCCGCGGCCCGCGCTCGTTCGCGCTACCGGAGTTCGACCCGTTCTGGAAGCTCGTCGAGGACAGCGGCATCGTCGTGGGCATGCACGCGTCCGACAGCGGCTACCAGCGCTACGCCAACGACTGGGAGGGCGTGCGCAACGAGATGACGCCGTTCGCCGGCGGCGGCGCATTCGCCGCGATCAACGGCAGCCACCACCGTGCCATCGTCGACGCGATGGCAAGCGTGGTCGGCCACGGTCTCGCGACGCGCTTCCCGAAGCTCAAGATCGCGCCCGTCGAGAACGGTTCGTCGTGGGTGCGGCCGCTGCTCGAAGACATGGAGAGCGCGTACAAGATGAACCCGCACCTCTTCGAGGAGCACCCCGTCGAGGTGTTCAAGCGCAACATCTTCGTGCACCCGTTCCACGAGGACGACCCGCAGGGCCTCGTGCGTCTGGTCGGTGTCGACAATGTGCTGTTCGGCTCCGACTACCCGCACCCTGAGGGTCTGGCCGATCCGTTGAGCTTTGTCGACGCGCTGCCCGATCTGTCGAAGGAAGAGCAGGCCAAAGTGATGGGTGGCAACCTCGCCCGTCTCATGAACGTCGCGTAGTTCGCTCGCTTACGCTCCCCCCTATGTATCCGGGGGGATTCGCACACACCCGTCCTGACCATCCGGCGGTCGTCATGGCCGGCACGGGCGAGACGATCACGTATCGCGAGTTGAACGAGCGGTCGAACCGCCTCGCGCAACTGTGGTTCGACCGCGGCCTGCGCCGCGGCGACCACGTCGCCATCCTGCTGCACAACCAGGTCGAGTACTTCGACGCGGTATGGGCGGCGCTGCGCAGCGGTCTGTACTACACGCCGATCAACTGGCACCTCACGGCGCCCGAGGTCGACTACATCGTGCGGGACTGCGGGGCGCGCAGCGTGGTGACGTCCTACGCCCTGCGTAACGCCGCCGCGACCATTATCGACGTCGAGATCCCGTTGATGGTCGGCGGCGTCGCCGACGGGTGGGAGTCGTACGAAGACGCGACCGCGGAGTACCCGGAGACCAACCTCGACGAGGAACCCGAAGGCGCCGGCATGTTCTATTCGTCGGGCACGACGGGCGTGCCCAAGGGCATCCTGTTCCCCCTGCGCGACGCCAAGATCTCCGACGAGTCACCGCTCGCCGCCTACAAGTCGCCGATGACGCCCGCCGAGGACACGATTTACCTGTCGCCGGCGCCGCTGTACCACACCGCGCCTGTCGTGTTCTGTGCGAACTGCCATCGCTACGGCGCCACGGTGATCGTCATGGAGCGGTGGGACCCGGAGGACTGCCTGCGTTTCATCGAGCACTACCGGGTCAACAAGGCACAGTTCGTGCCGACGATGTTCGTGCGCATGCTCAAGCTGCCCGACGACGTGCGCGCCAAGTACGACGTGTCGTCGCTCGAGGTGGCAATCCACGCCGCGGCGCCGTGCCCCGTCGACGTGAAGCGCCAGATGATCGACTGGTGGGGGCCGATCCTGTGGGAGTACTACGCCGGTTCGGAGAACGTGGGCTCGACGCTCATCACGTCGGAGGAGTGGCTGGCGCATCCGGGCTCGGTCGGCCAGCCGCGCATGTGCACGGTGCATATCTGCGACGACGAGGGCAACGAACTGCCGACGGGTGAGATCGGTCGCGTCTGGTTCGACACGCCGCACGCCCGCTTCGAGTACCACGGCGATCCCGAGAAGACGGCGAACTCGCGGTCCAAGGAGGGGTGGTACAACCTCGGCGACGTCGGCTACGTGGATGACGAGGGCTACCTGTACCTGACCGATCGCGTGTCGTTCACCATCGTCAGCGGCGGCGTGAACATCTATCCGCAGGAAGCGGAGAACGTTCTGGTGATGCATCCCGCCGTCGCCGACGCCGCGGTGTTCGGCGTGCCCAACGAGGAAATGGGCGAAGAGGTGAAGGGTGTCGTCCAGTTGCTCGACGGCTCGCTCGGCTCGCCCGAACTCGAGCAGGAGTTACTGGCGTTCTGTCGCTCCAAGCTCGCCGCCTACAAGTGCCCGCGCACCATCGACTTCATCGAGGAACTGCCGCGCCAGGAGACGGGCAAGCTCTACAAGCGCATCCTGCGCGACCGCTACTGGGGCGACAAGACCTCCCGCATCGTCTAACCGGGCGCTCCGCTGCTTCTGGTGTCGCCGTGGCAGAAAGACCCTTCCGTGGTTACACCAGAAGTCCGCGATGCGGCGACTTGTCCACAGGGTGTGGACGAGTCTCGACGCGGGACTCCGTCGATCTAACGTTCGTGTCAATGAAGCGCGAACCGTCTTTTCCGTCGTTCACGCCGACTTCCGGCGAACTGATCAAGCATGCGGCGCAGAAGTACGGCGACAAGACCTTCGTCGTGCTCGAGGACCTGCGCCTCTCGTTCAACGACATCGAGGCGGCGTCGCGCACACTGGCGCGGGGCCTGCTGGCGAGCGGCGCCGGCAAGGGCACACGGGTGGCGCTGCTGGCGCCGAACGGGCCGGACTGGATCGTCGGCTGGTTGGCCATCACGCGCATCGGCGGCGTGGCCGTGCTGCTCAACACGTACTCGAAGGCGCGGGAGCTGAGCTACACGCTGCGGCACTGCGACGCCCAGATGGTGCTGATGGTCGACGGCCACCTCGGTCACGACTACCTCGAGCGCATGGAGCAGGTGGCGCCGTCGATCGTCGGCCAGGAGAACGAGTCGATCTTCATCGAGGAACTGCCCTACTTGCGCTCGGTGTGGACGTGGGGTCCGATGCCGCAGCGCTCGTGGAACGCGCCGGTGTCCGAGCTGGAGAACCGCGCCGCGCTCGTGCCGGAGGCGGTGTTCGACGCGGTCGAGTCCGAGGTGTCGCCCGCCGATCCGATGGTCGTCATCTACTCGTCGGGTTCGACGGCCGACCCGAAGGGTGCGATCCACACCCACGGCCCGGCCGTGCGCCACGCCCACAACCTGTGGCAGATGCGCGACATCAACGCCGACGACGTGCTGTACACGCCGATGCCGCTGTTCTGGGTCGGCGGCATGAGCTTCACGCTGGTCGCCGCGCTGCACGCCGGCGCCACGCTCGTGTTCGAGCACCAATTCGATCCGCCCAAGACCCTGGCCCTGATCGAGCGCGAGCGCATCACGCAGGTCCTCGGGTGGCCGCACATGGCCAAGGCACTGGCGGATCATCCGGACTTCCAGACCCGCGACGTGTCGTCGCTGCGCACGGCATCCGCCGCCGGCGCGTACCTGCTGCCGCCCGACAAGCAGGCAGAAGCGATGCGGCCGCGGGCCAACTCGCTCGGCATGACCGAGACGCTGGGCCCGCACACCTTCGATCACCGCGACAACGTGCTGCCGCCCGACAAGGAGGGTTCGTTCGGGCCGACCGTGCCGGGGGTCGAGCACAAGATCGTCGACCCGCTCACCGGTGAAGAATGTGCGGTGGGCGAGAGCGGTGAGCTGTGGATCCGCGGCTACTCGCTGATGCAGGGCTTGCACAAGCGTGAGCGCGCCGACGTGTTCACGCCCGACGGCTGGTACCGCAGCGGCGACGGCGGCTACTTCGACGCCGACGGCCACTTCTACTTCACCGGCCGTCTCGGCGATCTCATCAAGGCGAACGGCATGAACATCACGCCCCGCGACGTCGAGCTGGCGCTCGAACTCCACGACGACGTGGCGCTGGCGTTCGTGTGCGGCGTGCCGGTCGAGGACAACATGGAAAAGGTCGTCGCTGCCGTCGCGCTCACGCCGGGCGCGTCGGTCACCGAGGACGAGTTGAAGGCGTTCGTGAAGAACGAGATCGCGTCGTACAAGGTGCCCAAGCACATCGCGGTGTTCGCGTCGCAGACCGAACTGCCGTGGCTCGACAGCGGCAAGGTCGACCGCCGCGCCCTGACGGCGCAGCTCGTCGAGCGCTTCAGCTCGAACTGACGCGCTCGAGCCAGCGGCGGCTGCGAGCCAGCCACGCTTCGGCGCCCAGCGCTGCTTCCAACGCAATCGCAGCCTCGAGGTCCGCGATGGCCGCGTCGCGCTCGCCCAGCAGGGAGCGCAGGGCGCCGATGTAGCGGGTGGCCGCACCGAGCATCACGTTGGCCGGCAACGAGATGATCTCGTCGCGGAACGGTTCGAGTTCCGCGATGAGCGCGGGTGCGTACTCGGCGCAACCTGCCTGCGCCGCCGCCTCGGCGGTGAGGCCGATCGCGCACCCGAAGGCGACGTTGCGAGGCAGGGTAGGAAGGAGGTCGACGATGTACTGCACGTGCTGGCGCGCCTCGTCGAACTCGCCGAGTTCGCACAGATGGACGGCGAGGGCGGCGCGCATTCCGTGGAACTCAGGCGTCGCAGTCACCATCATGCGGATGACGTCGACGACCATCGCGGAGTTGCCCTCCTCGTAGGCGCGCCACATCGTGCCGACGGCCACGACCGCCGCGATATTGGGCACGTGCACGCCGATCCGGCTCACGGCGCGCTGTGCGAATGCGGCGGCGTCGTCGTAGCGCGCCTCGGCGAGGGCCCAGATGACCTGGGTCGTCAGCGCCCAACCCATGACGTTCGGGTCGCCGCTGGTGCTGGCGATCGCCTCCATCGTGCGGATGACGGCGAGGCTCGCATCGCGGTTGCCGGCGCGGAGGTACGACTCGGCTTTGGTGCCCATGTACGCGGCGAGGAGCGATCCGCCGCGAGGCGACAGCGGCGACCCGTCGTTGGCTTCGATTCGCTCGACGACGGCTCGCACGCCGGGATGCCCCGCCGTCGCCGCAACCGCGCACTCGAAGGCGAGGCGCAGATCGAGTGTCGTCGGGCCGCCGAGTTCGTCGATCATTTCGAAGGCCTGGCGCGTCCAGGCGCGCGGATCACCCGTCGCCTGTACGTTCAGGAAGTTGGCGCCGCTGGCCAAGCCGAGGGCACGCAGAGCCGACGGCCCCGGGGGCAGCGTGGCGAGTCCCTCCTCGATCAGCTTGGTGGCGAAGGCGTCGTCTGTGCCGAGGTCCCAGCGGTACGCCGAGAGCGATGCGCGGATGAGGCGCTCCGGCGAGCCAAGCAACCGCGCCGACTCGACGGCGGCTTCGAGCGCGTCGTACTCGCCGTCGAGCATGGCGTAGTGCAGTTCCGCAAGCCGGTTGCACACGTCGAAGCGGGCGACGTGGTCGACCGGATCGATGGCGTCGAGGGTGCGCCAGCAGCGGTTGAGCACGGCGATGGCGGCGCGGACGTCGGCGCGGTGCACCGACGCTTCGGCGGCGGCCAGCGAGAAGCGGGCGGCGTCGGCCGTCGTGCCGAGACCGGCGGCGCCGCAGGCGTGATAGGCGAGGTCGTGCAGCGGCGCGGTCGGCCCGTCGCCGTAGATCGTCCGCATGACGGCGGCGATGTCGCGGTGATGGGCGGCGCGCGTGGCCGCACTCTGCGACGCCAGCAGGGCGTCGCGGACGATGGCGTGGAAGAAGCGGTAGCCGCCGCGCCCGTCGTCGATGAGCAGCCGCGCCCGGAGTGCTTCGGCGAGCGCGGCGTCGATGTCGACGCCGGCGGCGACGCGGCTGATGAGCGCGTGCGTGAAGCGCTCTCCGGCCACGGCGGCGATGGCGAGGACTTGGTTGGTGGTCGGCGCGAGGAGGGCGAGGCGGCGGTTGACCACGTCGGTGACCGCCGTCGGCATGTCGGTGAGTTCGGCGGCGAGTTCCCATCGCCCGTCGCGCATCTCCACCGAACCGGTCTCCGCGAGGTGACGCAACACCTGGTTCACGAACAACGCATTGCCGGCGGTGTGGGCGAACACGGCCGCCGCCAGACGGGTGCTGGCGCTGCTCAGCGGTTCGGCGGAGAGCTCTTCGATGAGTTCCTCGACCTCGTCCTGCGTGAGGCCGGACAGGGCGATCCGGTGGGCGTGGTCGAACCGCGGGATGTCGGCGAGCAGCGCGGCGGTGGCGTCGCTGGCGACGACTTCGGTGTCGCGGTAGGTGGCGAGCACGAGAAGCGGCGCCGGATCGTCGGCGGCGAGCAGATGGCGCAGCGCGTGCACCGTCGCGGGTGCGGCCCAGTGGACGTCGTCGATCACGAGCACGATCGGCTGCTCGCGCGCCAGGCGGGCCGCGAGGTCCGCGAGCGCGGCGTTGACGCGTGCCTCTTCGAGTTCGAGGGCGGCGTCCACGGGTGCCGGGCCGGGCAGCTTCGGAAACAGGCGGCGGATCTCGCCGCCGTGGGCTTCCATATGGGCGGCAACGACGTCGCGGGGCGCAGCCTCGATCGCCGGCCGGAGGGCGTCGACGAACGGTTGGTAGGGCAGCGCCAGGTCTTCTTCGCAGCGGCCGAACAGCACGCGCGCTCCGTCGTCGTCGGCGCGCCGCGCCGCCGCCGCCACCAGCCGCGTCTTGCCGACGCCGGGTTCGCCCGAAACCACCACGAACCGGCCGTCGCCCCCTTCGGCTTCCTTCCACGTGCGCACCAACGACTCGAGCACCGCCGCTCGTCCCACGAAGAACTCGCCGTGCCGACGCCGCAGCGCGCGCGGCAGCGTGGCGGCGGCCCCGAGATCGGTCGACGGCCGCGCTGAGCTGCACGGAACCGGTTCGTCGAGGCCCTTCAGGAAGATGTCGCCGACGCGCTGCCACGTGATCGCGCCGCGTGCGCCGGCGAGCGTGCGGGCGACGTCGGTGACGAGCACCTGGCCGGGGGAGGCGGCGTCGCACACGCGGCGGGCGAGCACGACGGCCTCGCCGAACACGTCGCCGTCTTCCTCGGTGAGGTCACCCACGGCGATTCCGACGCGAAGCTGAAGGCCGGGGACTTGGCGCGCCAAGCGATCGATCGACTGCACCAGCTCGACGCCGGCCGTGATGCCGTTCGACGCGCTCGTGTAGGTGACGAGACAACCGTCGCCCAGCGTCTTGACGAGGGTGCCGTCGTGTTGCTCGGCCGCCAACTCGAAGCGGCTGAACACCGACCGGCGCAGGTCGTCGGCGCGCTCGGGACCGAGACTCGTGGCGAGACGGGTGGACTCGACGATGTCGGCCACCAGCACCGTGAGAGTCCGGCCCCCCGTCACGCCCGCAGCGTACGGCTTATTCAGCCGTCACGGCTCCGAACGCGACGGTCGCTAGGCCAGGTGGATCTGCGGGTTGGGCAGGTCGATGTAGGTCGTGTTCTCGTACAGCGACGAGAAGTCCTGTTGCGGCGCGTCGAACGCCTCGGACTTCTCGGCGGCGCGAGCGTCGGCTTCGCTGGTGAAGTACGCGATCTCGATCGACTGGTTCCCGTCCCACAACCGCAGGCCGCCGAGCAGGTCGGGGCGGGCGGCGCGCAGGGCGTCGAGTAACTCGTTCGACTCCATGGCTTCGGCCTTGGCGCGGTCGGTGCACGTGCTCTGCATCACCTGCACGAAGCCAGCCTTGGCGCTCGGACCGTCGAAGAGCAGCGATGTGTCGTTCGACTCGCGGAACGTCGGCTGGCCGTCGAAGAGTTGCGACATCTCCTTGAAGAAGGCGTCCTGCTCGGGGCGCTCCGAGTTCTCCTTGGCGGCGACGTCGTCGGTGAACTGGATGGCGGCCACGAACGTGCCGTCGGCCGCGGTACCGATGGTGCTGCCGAGGTAACCGACCGCGCCGGGACGCAGTTCTCGCTGCCACTTCTCGCCCAGCGCCCGCACCGCGGCGGGATCCGTGGTCTCTCCGGTGATGACTTGCACGAACATGCGGGGTCCTCCTTGGCTAGCGGTACTCGGGATTGGGGAAGTCGAAGCGGCACCCGGCGTCCCACGCGGCGCGCTGGTTGCCGTGGGCGGGAATGCCGCCGGCGTCTTTGAGGATGCGGGCTACGTGCATCAGGTTCCAGGCCATGAACGTGGTGTTGCGATTGGTGAAGTCGTTCTCGGGCCCGCCGCTGCCCGGGTCGAGATACGACGGGCCGGGGCCCGCCTCGCCGATCCACCCGGCGTCGGCCTGGGGCGGGATCACGTAGCCGAGGTGCTGAAGCGAATACAGGATGTTCATGGCGCAGTGCTTCACGCCGTCCTCGTTGCCGGTGATGAGGCAGCCGCCGACGCGGCCGTAGTACGCGTACTGACCGTTCTCGTTCAGCAGCGACGAGTTGCCGTACAGGCGCTCGATGACGCGGTTGCACACCGACGACTTCTCACCGAGCCAGATCGGCGTGCACACCACGAGGATGTCGGTGGCCATCACGCGTTCATGGATCATCGGCCAGTCGTCCTTGGCCCAACCGTGCTCGGTCATGTCGGGCCAGACACCGGTCGCGATGTCGTGGTCGACCGCGCGGATTTCTTCGACCGAGACGCCCTGGCGCGTCATGATCTCGCCGGCGATGTCGATGAGTCCCTGCGTATTGGAGACCTCGGGCGACTTCTTGAGTGTGCAGTTGATGAAGAGGGCGGACAGGCCGGAGAAGTCCCACTGACTCTGTGAGCACAACTCTTCTTGCTTTGCGTTAAGCGCCATGTCGCACCGTCCTTGACCGACGAGCGCGCGTTACAAAGCCGGTTTACTCCTCGGACTGCCAGCGGCGATAGAGGCCAACGAGATCATTTACCGCGTCGTCACTCAAGTCGTCGGGCGTCACGTAGCCGAGGGCGTCGACGGTGACCCGAATCTGCGCCAGGTACTCCGAGCAGTGCGGGCAGGCGGCGAGATGCCCTTCGAGGCGGGCGGCGTCGACGGGCGACAGCTGCCCATCGAGGTAGTCGGTCATGAGCGCCACGGCCTCGCGGCAGACGAGATCACGGCGGCGGCGGCGGAAGAGCGACGTCACGACGCGAACTCCTCGTTGAGCAGGGCGCGCAGTTTCGCGCGTCCCCGGTGCAGGAGCACGCGCTGGTTGCCTTCGGTCACACCGAGCATTTCGGTCACGGCGACGGCGGACAGGCCCTCCACATCGCGCATGATGATGACGGCGCGTTGCTGGTCGGGCAGTTGCGGCAGCAAGTCGCGCAACCGATGGGCGAGGTCGTTGGCCACCAGGCGGTCGTCGACGCGATCGGACCACGGTTCGGGCGGGTTGACCCATGCGCCGTTCTGGTCGAACCGTTCGTCGCCGACGGTCTCGTCCGGACGGCCCGCGCGGGTTTCCTTGTGCGCCGCGGTGCGCGCCCGGTTCATCAAGATGTTGAACAGCCACGTCTTGAACGTGCTGCGGCCCTCGAAGCGGTCGACACCGCGCAGCACGGCCAGCCACGTGTCCTGCGTGACCTCCTGGGCTACGGCGCGGCTGCCGACGGTCGCTTGGGCCAGGCGCAGCAACCGGTCCTGATAGCGCGCGACGATCTCACGGAACGCGGCCTCGTCGCCCGCCCGCATCTTCTCCACGAGAGTGGCGTCCGCATCCACCAACGCGAACGCTAGAACAACCACGCGATTCCGTCCCGGGACGCTCCGACTTCGTTACAAATGGAGGCGGTGAGGCGCAACGCAATCGACGTGGCGCGCGTCAGTGCGCTGATCATCGTCGTGCTCGGCCATCTGACGCTCGCGGTGATCGACCGCCCGCACGGTCACATCCGCGGCGCCAACCTCCTGGCGCTGCACCCCGCTTGGGCGTTCGTCGCCGCGCTGGCGCCGATGCCGGTGTTCTTCGCCGCCGCGGGGTGGGCGCACGTGACGTCGTCGCTCGAGACAGCGTCGGCGCGGCTCTCGGCGCTGCTCGGTCTCGGCGCGGTCGTGGTGGCGACGTGGTCGGTGGGCGTCGGGATCGCCGTCGGCCTCAATGGGCACGCCGGAGTGTTCGGTGACGGTGCCCGCATCGCCACCCAGCCGCTGTGGTTCGTCGCCGGCTACGCGCCGCTCGTGCCGCTCGGCGCCCGGCTGGGCCGTCTCGGCCGCGACCACGCCCTCGCGGCGGTGACGATCGCCCTCGCCACGCTCGCGGCGCTCGACGTGGCGCGGATCACTCTCGGTGCGCCCGAGTGGATCGGCTGGATCGGCTTTTACCTGGTGTGGGGTACACCGTGGCTGCTCGGCGGGTGGTGGCGGGCGCGCCACGAAGCGGGTGGGTTCGACGAACGCCGCGTGGGCTTGGCGCTCATGGCCGGCGCCGTGGTTGTCGGGACCGTGCTCGTGCTTGGGTTCGGGTACGCCCCCGCGCTGATCGACGCGGTCCCGCGTGCGCGTTCGAACACGACGCCGCCGGGTCTGTACACGTGCGTCGCCGCTATCGGACAGGTCGGGGCGCTGATGGCGCTCGGAACGTGGCTCGACGGTATCGGCGCGCGCTGGCGGCGGGTGTGGGACCGCGCCGGCGAGTTGTCGCTCGGCATCTACGCCTGGCACCTCACAGCGCTTTCGCTGTGTGGCGCCGTGTTGGCGGCCGGCTTCCCGGCGCCGACACGCCTGACGGCGCTGTGGTGGCTGACGCGGCCGCTGTGGTACGCGGCCGTGTTGGGTCTGGCGACGCTGTTCGTGCTGGCGACGTCGGGTGTGCGGGCGCAGCTGCGGCGCCGGTCGCATGCGGACACGGCGCCGCCGCAGCTTCAGGTTGCGCTCGGCGTCGCGCTGGCGGTGGCCGGGGGAGCAACCGTCGGGCTGCGCGGTCCTCGGTCGCTGCCGTTGGCCGCCTGGTGCGCGGCGTTGTTCGTCGGGAGTTGGCTACTGCTGCGACGGCGCGTCAGCTCGCCGGAATCGGGCGGACCATCGACTCCTGCGCAAACGACGCAACCACCTCTCCCTTTGCGCTGAACACGTCGCCGCGGCCGAAGGCGCGCCCGCCGGCGACCACCGGCGACGTCTGCGCCAGCAGCACCCAGTCTTCGAGCGAGAACGACTGGTGGAACCACACACTGTGGGAGGTCACGGCCGTGTGCAGCGTCACCGTGGAGTCGGCCTGCGACACGCCCTCGAAGGGACGCAGCGCGGTGCCGATGATGGTGAGATCCGTGGCGTGAGCCAGCAGCGCCTGCTGCACGGCGAGGGGCTGGCCAGCGGCGCCCGTCGCCCGCATCCACATCTGGTACTCGGCGGGCCCCTTCTCCTTGGCGGCGAGGTCGACGCCGCCCACGACGCGCAACTCCCACGGGATCATGTTGTTCTCGATCTCGATCGCCTGCGTGGGAGTGCCGACACCCGCCGGCGGCGAGTCGCTGCGGTGCAACGGCGACTCCTCGACGGCGTGCAGCGAGACCGTCGCCACGCTGATGACCTTGCCGTCCTGCGTGGCGGTGATCGACGTCGTGCCGAACGTGCGACCGTCCTGCACCTTGTCCACGGCGTATTCCATGCGCTTGGACGTATCGCCCTCGCGAGGGAACAGCACGTGAATCGACTTCACCACTTTGTCGGGTGACGCCTTCGCCGCCGCGGTGATCATCTGGGCGAGGATCTGGCCGCCGAACACGCGGTGATAACCGATGTCGAGGTTGTCACCGGTCTCGAGGCACTTGATCAGCTCTGGCAGCCCGAACACGCTCGGCAATCTACTGTTCGCGCATGGCCGGCGAACCGTCGCTCGACGTCGACCGGTTGATCGCCTCCGGCGTTTACGACCCCGCATCACCGCGCGCCGCCGACCGCCTCGAGTTGGTCACGTATCTCTTCGAACATGGCTCGTCGCAGGCCCAGATCGAAGCGACGTTCGCCGCCCAAGGACTCAACGGGCTTATCGAGCAACTGCAGGCGGCGCCCGAAGGATCTCCGCGCGGTTCCATCGTCGACGTCCTCATCTCGCGGGACCGTCTGTCGGCCACCGAGATCGCGGCGCGCGCCGGCGTACCCGTCGACCTGGTCATGCGGGTGCGCGCCGAACTCGGTTTCCGCGACGACGATCCCGATGCCCGCGTGATTCCCGGCCCGTTCGTCGACGACATGGTCGGGGTTGCGTTCGGCGCCGCGCTCTTCGGCGAGGAAGCGATCCTGGGTCTGGTGCGGGTTGTCGGATCAACCGCCATTCGCCTCGCCGAAGCATCCCGGGCGGTCGTGTTCACGGATTTGGCGGCGAGCCTCATGGACACGCCGGGCGGCGAGTTGGCGATGTTGCGCACGAACCAACAGGCCACCGGCGCCCTGCCGCTGATTCCGGCCGCGTTCACGCGCGCGTTTTTCGAGCACGTGAACCGCCTTGCCGACGTCATGGTGCCGACCGATCCGCAGCGCCTTGACATTGCGAGCCTCGACGTCGCCGTCGCGTTCGTCGACCTCGTCGCCTCGACGGCGTGGACGGAGCAGGCAACGCGTGGCGAACTGCGCGGCGCGCTGAACGAGTTCGAGCGGTTGGCCAACACGCTTGCCACCGAACACGGCTGTCGGTTGGTGAAGACCAACGGTGACGACGCGATGTTCGTCGGGTTCGAACCGACCGCCGTGGCGACGGTCGCCGTCGAACTCTGTGAGGCCGTCGCCGCGGAATCCCGACTGCCGCAGGCTCGCGGCGGCGTTGCTTTCGGGACGGTGTTCCCGCGCGATGGTGACTACTTCGGTCCGACCGTGATCGTTGCTGCCCGCGCCGGCAAGGCCGCGGCGCCCGGTTCGGTTGTCGCGACAGATTCGGTCGTGGCGCACGCCAGCGCCGACGCGTTCACCTTCGTACCATTGGGACAGGCCGCCCTCCGCGGCGTGAGCGATCCCGTCCAGCTGTACGAACTCCGGCGATAACGTCGATCCCATGGCGTGGGACTTCAAGACCGACGATGAGTTCCAGGCGCAGCTCGACTGGATGGACGAGTTCGTTCGCACCGAGATCGAGCCGCTCGACATCCTGTTTCGCGAGTTCGCGTATCAGCCTCTCGAAGAACCGCTCAAGGGCGTCGTCGAACGCCTGAAGCAGGAAGTGAAGGACCGCAAGCTGTGGGCGTGCCACCTCGGTCCTGATCTCGGTGGTGAGGGTTACGGCCAGTTGAAGCTGGCGCTCATGAACGAGATCCTCGGGCGCTCGCCGTTCGCCCCGATCATCTTCGGCTGCCAGGCACCGGACACCGGCAACGCCGAGATCATCGCCCACTATGGCACCGACGAGCAGAAGGCCAAGTACCTCCAGCCGCTGCTCAACGGCGAGGCGTTCTCGTGCTACTCGATGACCGAGCCTCAGGGTGGTTCCGACCCGACGATGTTCACGACGCGTGCCGTGCGCGACGGCGACGAATGGGTCATCAACGGCGAGAAGTTCTTCTCGTCGAACCTGCAAGCGGCGTCGTTCCTGATCGTGATGGCGGTGACCAATCCCGACGTGAGCGCGTATCGCGGCATGTCGATGTTCCTCGTCCCCGCCGACACGCCCGGGATCAACGTGCTCGCCAATATCGGCATTGGCGGCGAGCCGTTCAACGAAGGCGGCCACGCCCACGTGCGCTACGACAACGTGCGCGTGCCGCTCGACAACCTGCTCGGCGGCGAAGGCCAAGCGTTCGAGGTGGCGCAGCGTCGTCTCGGCGGCGGGCGCATCCACCACGCCATGCGCGGCGTGGCGGCGGCCCAGAAGCAGTTCGACATGATGTGCGAGCGCGCCCTGTCGCGCACCACGCAGGGCGAGTTGCTCGCCAAGAAGCAGATGGTGCAGGAGATGATCGCCGATAGCTGGATCAAGGTGCAGCAGTTCCGGCTCATGGTGCTGCACACGGCGTGGCTCATCGACCAGTCCTCGACGGGACAGACCCGCCAGTACATCGGCGCCTGCAAGGTCCTCGCCGCCGAAGTACTGACCGACCTGTCGGAGAAGTGCCTCCACCTTCACGGTGCGCTCGGCACGTCGAACCTGATGGAACTCGGGACGGGCTACGGAATGATGATGGGGATCATGGACGGACCCTCCGAGGTCCACAAGGTGACCATCGCCCGGCAGGTGCTGAAGGACTACCAGGCGGCGCCCGACATGTGGCCGACGGAGTTCGTGCCCCGCAAGCTCGTCAACGCCCGGCGCAACTTCGCGTCGAACGTCGACAAGATGGGCCTCTCGATCGACGCGTTCACCGACATCTTGCAGAAGTCGCGGGGTGACGACGCGACGATCAACGCGATGGAGGCGTACTTAGACGCCACCATCGGCAACCTGTAGCACCCGGCGAGCGAGCAAGCACAGACCGGCGCACACATAGACGATCAGGGCGCGCTGGGTGAGCCCGGCGACCGCCGTGTCGGTCGTCACCCCGTTGACGACGAGGCCGGCGATGAACACGACGCCGAAGATGCGCGTCGGGCGTGCCAGGTCGCGCCAGGCATCTCGCGCCTTCATCGCCCTCGCCAGCACGAACGGCGTGGCGATGGTGGCCAGCGCGGCGATCAGGAACGTGATGATGTGCGCCTTGCCGTGCCACGAAGAGGCGGCGTCGCTCATCGAGCAACTGTGGTCGGCGGCGCGGCAGTCGAGCCGGAAGAGGGTGTCGCTGGCCGAGTCGAGCGCCGGCAGTGACAGCGCCGCCAGCACGCCGCCGACTCCGAACGTCGGGAAGAGGGCTCCGAGGCCGAAGGCAACCGCGCTGAACCCGCCGATGGCGCAGATCGCCAGATAGAGGCCGGGGTGATGCGCCGTCATTGCACCGAGGTCGCTGACGTCGTGGCGGGCGAACGAGTATCCGTGGCGCTCGATCGCACCTCCGACGATCCATCCGAGTACGAACACGGCCTGTCCGGCCATCACGGCGGTTGCGAGTGCCCTGCGAGTGGTCATGAACGCAGCGTGCGCCGGCCCCGCGCTCGCCGCATCCGTGCCACCACGGGTTCTAAGCCCACACGTCGAGCACCTCCATCGGCTCGTAGGTCACGCCCTCGTCGGTGTGGGTGATGCCGTGACCGGCGAGCACCTCGGTCACGGTCGGGACCAGGGTGACGTTCTTGAACTTGAGCCACAGGTCGTGGCTCTCCCACACGTCGATGTACTCGAGGCCGCCGTCGACCACGCGCACGATGTGGGCGACGAGTCCTTGCGGCGGTTCGTCGCCGAGCTTGCCCTCGATCTCCGCGTACATCTCCGGGGTCGAGGGCACCCGCAGCGTGAAGCTGTACGCATTGGCGGTGCTGCCCGTGCCGAACCAAGTCGAGACGACGTCGATCGGATCGAGTCGCACCAGGTCGTGGGAGTGGGGGAGGCCGTAGCTCGCCAGCACCTCGCCGACTGCGGGCTCGAGGGTGTTCCAGCGCCACTGTTCCCACGCCTCCTCGCTGTCCCACACGTCGGTGTAACGGAGACCGCCGTCGACGACGTGGGCGATGTGGGTGATGAGACCCTCGGGCCGGTCGCCCAGCTTGGCCCGAATCTGGCCGTACATCTCGGCGTTCGCCGGGACGTACTGGAGGAAGGCATAAGGCATGGTTGGCTCCTTGCAACTAATCCAATACAATCGTCTGTATCCGATATAGGACTATGTACTGAATGTCGCCGACTGTCAACCCCGCACGGAAGTACGACGCCAGCCGGCGCCAGGAGCAGGCGCGCGCCACGCGGCGCGCGGTGCTGGCGGTGGCCACGCGGATGTTTCTGGACCAGGGGTACGCGGCGACGACGATGAATGCCGTCGCCGAGGCGGCGGGGGTGTCGGTCGAGACGATCTACAAGACGATCGGGAAGAAGCCCGCGCTGGTAAAAGCGTGCTTTGACGTCGCGATCGCCGGAGACGACGAAGACTTGCCCATCCAGGAGCGCGAGTCGTTACTCCGCGTCCGCAGCACCACGGATCCGCGGGAGAAACTGCGCCTGTACGGCGAGCACATGACCGGAACGATGCAGCGCGTCGGGGCGATCCTGCTCGCGGTCAGAGCCGCGGCGGCGACCGACGCCGGCGCCCGGGACGTGTGGGCGCAGTTGCAGGAGGAGCGATTGCGCGGCATGACGATGCTGGCGACGAGCCTCAAGGAGATCAAGGCGTTGCGAAAAGGTGTTTCCGTCGAAGAGGCGCGCGACGTGTTGTGGGTGCACAACTCCGTGGAGGTCTGGGATCTCCTCGTGAACGGCCGCGGTTGGTCGAACGAGAGGTACGGAAAGTTCGTCGGCGCGCAGCTGATCGCGGCGTTGTTGTGAATCTGTCGTACACTGGTCGTCCTCACGTGCACTTCTGCCGTGACACTGACTGCTCGTTGAACGGTTCGCCGGGTCCTTGAGTTGTCTCTCACCCGAAAGCGAATAGTTCATGCCCAGCTTCACCGACCTCGGTGTCCGTAAGGACATCGTGACCCGTCTCACCGCGCGCAACGTGGTCGAGCCGTTCCCGATTCAAGCGGCGACCATCGCCGACGCCCTCGCCGGCCGCGACGTGTGCGGCCGTGCGCCCACCGGTTCCGGCAAGACGATCGCCTTCGGCATCCCGCTCGTCAGCGGTGTCGGCAAGGCGGCGCCGCGGGCGCCCCGTGGCCTCGTCCTCGTGCCGACGCGTGAGCTCGCCAACCAGGTTGCGACCGAGTTGGTCTCACTCGGCGGGCCCAAGGTGCGCATCGCCACAGTGTTCGGCGGCGTCTCCTACGGCGAGCAGTTGCGCGCCTTGCGTCGCGGCGCCGACATCCTCGTTGCCTGCCCCGGCCGGCTGAAGGACCTCGTGCAGCGCAACGAGTGCCGTCTCGACGAGGTGTCCTTCGTCGTCATCGACGAGGCCGACCGCATGGCCGACATGGGCTTCCTGCCCGAGGTGCGCCGCCTGCTCGACATGGTGCGCGCCGACCGCCAGACGCTGCTGTTCTCGGCCACGCTCGACGGCGACATCAGCACGCTCATCGAGCGCTACCAGAACGACCCGGTGCGCCACGAGGTCGACCGCGCCGACGACCACGTGGAGAACGAGCACCACTTCTGGAAGACGAACCGCAACGAGCGGGTGAAGCTGGCGGCCGCCATCGTGTCCAAGGCGTATTCGGCGATCGTGTTCTGCCGCACCAAGCACGGCGCCGATCGCCTCGCCACCCAACTCGAGGGCCTCGGGGTGACGGCGGCGGCCATCCACGGCGACCGCACGCAACGTCAGCGCGAGCGCGCCCTCGCGGCGTTCACCAACGGCAAGGTGCAGTGTCTCGTCGCCACCGATATCGCGGCGCGCGGCATCCACGTCGACAATGTCGGCTGCGTCGTGCACTTCGACCCGCCGGGTGACGACAAGGACTACGTCCACCGCAGCGGTCGCACCGGCCGCGCCGGCACGAGTGGCACCGTCATCTCGTTGCTGATGCCCGACCAGGTGAAGTTGTCGCTGGCGATGCAGAAGCGCATCGGGCTCGATCCGGTCGTCGATCGTCCCGTCGAGGGCGAGTACGACGGCATCGTCACCACGTTCACGCCTGAACCCGACCCGGCACCGACCGCGACGCCGACCCGTCCGAAGAAGGAGTGGAAGCCCCGCGGCGAACGCAAGCAGCCGGGGGACTGGGCACCGCCCACGCGGGCCAAGTGGAGCCGCGACGAGGCCGCCGCGCCGGCGTCGGAGAAGCCGAAGCGGCTGCGCAAGCCCGACAAGGCGCGCAGCGTCGCCAAGACGACGGTGGGCGAGAAGCCCAAGCGCGCCAGCGCGCCGAAGGCCGGTTTCACGCCCAAGGCGCGCCCGCCCCGCGGGCACAAGCCGGGCGACACCAGCCGCGGCCGCAAGCAGGCGGCGCCCAAGGCCCGCCACCGCCGCGGCTAGTCGCTTCTGTGAAGACTTTTCCGTGCCCTGCACGGAAGAGCCTTCACAGAACGCTTAGAGCTTCGTGAGCAGCATGCAGCCGCCGATGGGGCCGCCCCCGTTGGCGACCGCCGCGACTTCGGCGTTCTTGACCTGACGGTCGCCGGCGCGGCCGCTCAACTGCATCACGGCTTCGTGGATGAACCCGAAGCCGTGGAGGCGACCGGCGCTGAGCTGGCCGCCGTGGGTGTTGAGCGGGAGCTCGCCGTCGAGGTCGAGTCGGGTGCCGCCCTCGACGAACGGACCGGACTCGCCCTTGCCGCAGAAGCCGAGCGCTTCGAGCCACGTCATCGTCAGGAACGAGAAGCCGTCGTACAGCTCGGCGACGTCGACATCGGACGGGCGCAGATCGGTGCGCGTCCACATCTGCGCGCCGGCGTCGCGGGCACACATCGTGGTCATGTCCTCCCACTGATCCCAGGACGGGCGGCCGCGCAGCGCTGTGCCCATGGCTTCGACGCGGGCGACGGGGTGGTCGACGTTGGGAGCGTGGTCGACGGCGCTGACGATCACCGCCGTTGACCCGTCGCACGGTACGTCGCAGTCGTAGAGATGGAACGGCGTGGTGATCATGCGCGAGGCGAAGTAGTCGTCGAGCGTGAGCGGGTCGCGGAAGATGGCCTTGGGGTTGCGCCCCGCGTGGCGGCGAGCGTTGAGTGTGATCTGGGCCAGCTGCTCGGGCGTCGTGCCGAACTCGTGCATGTGGCGGTTGGCGCACATCGCCAGCCAGCACGCGGCGGAGTAGGCGCGCATCGGGATGAGCCACTGGAAGTCGCCGCTCATGCGCGGCGCGCCACCGCCGCCACCGCCCGAGTCGAGGCCGATTCCGGAGCGGCCGCCCTCGCCTTGCGCGGTCGACTCGTTGACCGTGCGGTACACGAGCACGTGGCGGGCCAGGCCGGCGCCGACGGCCATCACGGCGTTGATGACGGCCTGGATCTGTGCCGGCCCTTCGCGTCCACCGGAGTGCCAGTTGACCTTGAGGCGCAGCGCGTCCTGGACCGCGGGCGTGCCGGGCCCGGCAAAGCCGCCGGGCGAGCCGGCCATCTCGCCGGGGTAGGCGGCGATGCCGTCGATGTCGTCGACGGTAAGCCCGGCATCGGCGATGGCGGCGCGCGCGGCGTCGAGCGTCATGTCGAGCTCGTCGCGACCGAGCTTGCGTCCGATCTCGGACTGACCGACGCCGCTGATGATCGAACGATTCTCGAAGTCACTCATCGGCTACTCATTGGCGGGCTCGAACACGGGAATGAAGACGTCGTCGTACTGCTGGAAGACGACGTGGACGGGCATGCCGATGCGCACGTTCTCGTTGGCGCAATTGACCATGTTGGAGGTCAGGCGCAGACCTTCCTGCTCGTCGAGTTCGACGAGCACGATCGACCACGGCTCGGTCGACCCGTCCCACGGCTGATGGTTGATGGTGAAGCTGTGCACCACGCCGCGCCCGGTGACGACCGACGGCGTGATGTCCTTCGACGCGCAGCGCGGGCACTGCGGCAGCGGCGGGTGGATGTAGTAGCCGCAGTCGTTACAGCGCAGGAAGCGCAGCTTGCCGTCGGCGCCCGACGTCCAGAAGAACCGGTTGTGGTCGTCGAGTCGGGGGAGAACCCGAAACGGGTGGTCGCTCACCTACCGGCGCGCGCCGCGATGCGCTCGGCGAGCGTCATGGCGGTGACGATGCCGCCGTCCTCCTTGAAGGCGCCGGTGCCGTAGGACTTGGGCGTGGTGTCGACGTCGGTGGCTTGGGCTCGCAGCGCGCCGACTGTGCACTGCTCACGCGGGATGTGCTTGAACGCGTCGAACTTGAAGTGGTTCATGGCGTTGAGGTGCGTGATCTTGTTGATCTCGTCGTCGGGCAGGCCGTCGAGGTACTTCATCGCCATCTCGGGCGCGTTGGGCCACGTCGAGTCGGAGTGCGGGTAGTCGCACTCCCACATGATCGAGTCCATGTTCAGGTGGTGACGGATTTCGATGCCGACGGCGTCGTCGATGAAGCAGGTGAGGATGTTCTCGTTGAACACCTGGCTCGGCAACTTGCCACCGAAGTCCTGGTTGGTCCACTGGTGATGGTGGTTGTAGACGTAGTCGAGGCGCTCGAGGAAGTACGGAATCCAGCCGATGCCGCCCTCGCTGAGGGCCACCTTGAGGCTGGGAAACTTGCGGAACATCGGCGACCACACGAGGTCCGCCGCGCACTGCACGATGTTCATCGGCTGCAGGGTGATCATCGTGTCCATGGGCGCGTCCATCGACGTGATCGACATCTGACTCGACGAACCGATGTGCAGGCACAGCACCGATTCGGTTTCCTGCATCGCGGCGAGGAACGGGTCCCAGTGGTCGGAGTGGTAGCTCGGCAGGTTGTTGATCTTCGACGGGTTCTCGCTGAAGGTGAACGCGTGGCAGCCCTTCTCCGCCACGCGCAGCACTTCGTCGGCCATCAGCTTCGGGTCCCAGATCGGCGGAATGGCGAGGGGAATCATGCGGCCGGAGTACGTGCCGCACCACTCTTCGATGTGCCAGTCGTTGTAGGCGCGCAGCAACTCGAGCGCGATGTCCTTGTCTTCCATTGTGTAGAAGAGCGTCCCGGCGAAGCCGACGAGCGACGGGAAGTTGAGCGAGCCGAGCACGCCGTTCACGTTCATGTCGCGGATGCGTTCGTGGATGTCGAAGCACCCCTTGCGCATCTGGTCGAACGACGTGGGGTCAAGCCCGTACTCCAGCGGGTCGCGGCCGGCGACCGCGTTGAGTCCGACGTTGGGCATCGGCGCGCCTTCGAAGACCCACGTTTCCAGGCCGTCGTCCAGCTTCTCGACGCGCGGCGCCTTTTCGGCGGCCTTCTTTGAGAGACGGCCCTCGAAGAGGTCGGGTGGCTCGACCACGTGGTCGTCGACGCTCACCAGGATCATGTCGTCGAGCTGCATTCCAGATCTCCCTCAAGGCTCGAAAAGTGACGGCGCTGTTAGATTAATCACCCGTGGAAATCGCCCGCCGACGGCCCTTCGGGGCCAACCCCACCGTGGGCGAGCGCGGCGCGGAAACCCAGAACAAGATCCTGGCCGCCGGGCTGGAAGTGTTCGCCGACGTCGGCTTCGACGCGGCGCGCGTCGAACTGATCACCGAGCGGGCCGGCTGCTCACGCCCGGCGTTCTACCAGTACTTCTCGTCGAAGGACGACGTGTTCTGGAAGCTGGCGGCGCGTCTGGGCCAGGAAATGGTGGGGCTGGCCCAGCGGCTGCCGAAGGTGACCCGCGACGCCCGTGGGCTCGGGGCGCTGGAGAAGTGGATCGACGACTTCGCCACGATGCACGAGCGCTACTCGGCGGTGTTCGCCTCGTTCCAGGCGGCGTCGCGCGAGCAACCACAAACCAGCCGCTCGTCGGTGTCGATCAGCGAGCAGACGGCCACCGCGCTGCTGCGCGCCTTCGGGCTCGACGCGTCGAAGCGCGAAAACCTGGTGCTCGGCGAAGGCGTCGTCGCCGTCGTCATCCGCTGCTCGTTCTACTGGGAGAACATGCAGACCGTCGCGTCGCGCCGCTCGTTCGTGCACGCCGTCGCGTTGTTCGTGCACCGGCTCTTCGCTGGGCCGATCGAAGGCGTGAACGTCGACCGGCGGGCCAAGCCCGTCAAGGTCGACGTCCCCGCCGCGCCACGGGTGCAGCGCCAGCGCGAGGTTCGTCCGCGCGGTGAAAAGACGCGGCGCAGGTTGCTCGACGCCGGCGCCAAGGTGTTGCCGTCGCACGGTTACCAGGCGGCGCGGGTGGACGACATCGCCGAGGTGGCGGGCGTGTCGCACGGCTCGTTCTACCGGTACTTCCAGAACAAGGACGATTTCTTCCGCGTGCTGGCCGAGGATGCGTCGTCGCGCATGATCGACATGCTCGACCGCTTCCCGTCGCCCGACGATCGCGCCGCACTGCGCGCCTGGACCGAAGAATGGTTCAGCGCTTACGAGGGCAACGGCGGCGTGATCAGCGTGTGGCAGGAGATGCTCGTCGGTGAGACGGCGCTGGCCGCGTTCTCACTCGACGTGGCCGTGGCGGTGATCGGCCGCCTCGGTCGGATCCTCCAGAGCCGCGGCTTCGGTGATCCGTCGATCGACGCGCTGGCGTTCCTGGCGCTGACCGAGCGCATGCCCTACGGCGTGTTCACGCTGCGGTTCTCCGAACGCGACGAGGCGGTCGACGCCATGGTGACCATGATGCGCAAAGGATTCTTGGGGCTACAGAACTAGATGGATCTCGAATTCACTCCTGACCAAATCGAACTACGCGACAACGCGCGCGCGGTGCTCGCCGGTGCGTGCCCTGTGTCGCTCGTGCGTGCTGTATTCGAAGACGAAGATGGTGGCGCCGCCGACAAGCTGTGGGCCACGCTGGTAGAGCTGGGGTGGCCGGCGATCGGCGTGCCCGAAGCCGACGGCGGGCTTGGATTGACCTTCGTCGAGACCGGCCTCGTCGTCGAAGAGTTGGCACGTGTCGTGGCGCCGTCGCCGTTCGTCGCCACCGTCACGCAGTTCGCCCCGCTCGTGCGCGAGTGCGGCGGCGACGGCGACTGGCTGGCGCGGGTCGCCGAAGGCGCGATCACGGCGACGGCGGCCTTCGACGGCAACGTGCAGGCGACGCGGGCGGGCAACGGCTGGCGACTCGAAGGCGAGGCGCAAATGGTCATGGACGCAGCCAGCGCCGACGAGATCGCGGTCGTGAGCGGTGACCACGTCTTCGTGGTGCCGCTGGCGTCGGCGCGGGTAACGCCGGTACGCGTTATCGATCCGACACTGCCGCTGGGCAACGTGGCCTTCGACGGTGTCGAAGTGAGCGGCGAGCGTGCGTTGAGTGACGTCGGGGCGGGCGCGGCGCGGGCGCAGGACGAAGCCGTCACCGCGATGGCGCTATCGGTCGTCGGCACGTGCCGCGTGATCTTCGAGACGACGCTGGAATACGCGAAGGTGCGCGAGCAGTTCGGCAGGCCGATCGGTTCGTTCCAAGCGCTCAAGCACCGCTTCGCCACGATGTACCTGGAGTTGGAGAAGGCGTCATCGCTGGCGTACTTCGCTGCGTTGACGATCGCGGAGGACGACGATCGGCGCGCGCTGGCGGCCTCGATGGCCAAGGCGGCGGCGAGCGAGTGTCAACGCCTCATCGTCACCGACGGGTTGCAGCTGCACGGCGGCATCGGCTTCACGTGGGAGAACGACCTGCACTTCTGGCTGAAGCGGGCGAAGTCGGCCGACTTCCTGCTCGGCGGCGGTGCCTTCCATCGGGCGCGTGTCGCCCAGCTCACGGGGCTCGCGTCATGAGACTGCGGTTCGACGATTCGGCCGAAGCGTTCCGACTCGAGTTCCGTGAGTGGCTGGCGGCCAATCGCCCGTCGCCCGCCGACATGGCGGCGGAGCCGTCGGTCAGCACGGGGCACGCGCCGCAGTGGGCGCGCGACTGGACACGCAAGATGTTCGACAACGGCTGGCTCGTCCCCGGCTGGCCGCCCGAACGCGGTGGGCGCAACGCCGGACCCGTCGAGACGATCATCTACATGGAAGAGCTGTACAAGGCGCGCGTGCCGCGCACGACCAACGTGCAGGGCCTCGGCATCGTCGCCCCGTCCATCCTCGACTACGGCCGGCCAGACCAAGTCGAGGAATACGCCATGCCGATCCTGCGCGGCGAGAAGACGGCGTGCCTCGGTATGAGTGAGCCCGACGCCGGCAGCGACCTCGCGGGGCTGAAGTGCCGCGCCGTGCTCGACGGCGACCACTTCGTGATCAACGGTCAGAAGGTGTGGACGTCGGGCGCCAACTACGCCGACTTCTGCTTCCTCTTCTGCCGCACCGATCCCGACGCGCCGAAGCACAAGGGCATTTCGATCGTGCTCGTCGACATGAACACGCCCGGCATCACGGTGCGGCCGCTGCCCGAGATCATCCACCCGGAGCATCCCGATCTCAACGAGGTGTTTTTCGACGACGTGGTCGTGCCGGCGCGCAACCTCGTGGGTGAGCTGAACAACGGGTGGGTCATGGCCAACGGTTCGCTGGCGCACGAGCGCGGCATGGTGTGGCTCAACAACGTGCTGTCCGACGAGATGGCGATGGCCGAGTTGGTGGCGCAGGCGCCTGAGAAGTTGGGCGCGCGGGCGAGCGACGTGGAGCGCGCCGCGATGACCGACGCCATTGTGCGAGCGCAGATCGACGTGGTGGCGGCGCGTTGCCTTGGGTACCGCGGCTTCGCCAAGTTGGTGCGCGGCGGGGACGCACCCGAGCAGGCGTTGATGAAGTGGTTCGCCACCGAGCTGCGCCAGAACATCGCGCTGGTCGCCGCTGAGCTCGAGGGCGTCGACGCGGTGCGGATGGGGGAGATCGTTGCCGACGGGACCCAGTCGGTCGACGACCCGCAAGGCAGTTGGCTCGAGCAGTACTTCCATTCGTTCGCCAACACGATCTCGGCGGGCGCGTCGGAGATCCAGCGCAACATCATCGCCGAGCGCGTGCTCGGTCTGCCTCGTGCCTGAGACGATCGCGGAGGGCGTTCTCGCCCGCGCCGAGGACGCCAACACCGGTCTGCTGTTCGAAGACCAGTCGTGGACGTGGCGGGAGGTCGTGGCGGAATCGGCGGCGCGGGCGGCGTCGATGTCGTACGGGCAACACATCGGAGTGCTGCTCGACAACGTCCCGGAGTACGTCTTCACGTTGTTCGGCGCTGCGCTCGCCGGCGCGGTCGTCGTCGGCCTCAACCCGACGCACAGTTCCGTCGAGTTGGAGCGCGACATCGCCCACACCGACTGCTCAGTGGTCATCGACACCGAGTCGAACCGGTACGCGGAATGCGCCCCTCCGGGGCGCATTCCGCCGCCCGATTCGCTGTATTGCCTGATCTTCACGTCGGGGTCGACCGGGGCGCCCAAGGCGGTGCAGATGACGCAGGGGAGGGCGGCGCGCACGTCGTCGCAGAGTGCGGTGGCGTTCGGGCCCGACGACGTCCTGTACTGCTCGATGCCGCTGTTCCACGGCAACGCGCTGCTGGCGAACCTGTTCCCGGCGTTGCTCAGCGGCGCGGCGGTCGCTCTGCGGCGCAAGTTCAGCGCGTCGGAATTCATGGCCGACGTGCGCCGCTACAACGCCACGTACTTCAACTACGTCGGACGGGCGCTGAGCTACATCCTCGCCCAGCCGCCATCGCCGCTCGACGCCGACAACCGCCTCAAGTACTGCCTCGGTTCGGAGGCGTCGCCCGCCGATCGACGCGCCTTTCGTGAGCGCTTCGGCTGCTTCGTCGTCGAGGGCTACTCGTCGAGCGAGGGCGGAGTGGTCATCACGCCGTACTCGGGCATGCCCAAGGGCGCACTCGGCAAGCCCGCTGAGGGCGTCGACGTCGTCGTGCTCGATCCTGCAACGGGCGAGGAGTGCCCGCGTGCGGTCTTCGACGACGCCGGCCACTTGGTGAACGCCGAGGCTGCCGTGGGTGAGATCGTCGGGCGTGACGGCTTACGCAACTTCGAGGGCTACTACAACAACCCGGAGGCGACGGCCGAGCGCGGTCGCAACGGGTGGTACTGGACCGGTGACCTCGGGTACCGCAGCGACGACGGCACGTTCTTCTTCGCCGGGCGTTCCTCCGACTGGTTGCGGGTCGACGGCGAGAACTTCGCCGCCGGTCCCGTCGAGAACGTCATCGCCCGCTATCCCGGCGTGCGCGCCGTCGTGGTGTATCCCGTGCCCGACCCGCGCACCGGTGACCAGGTGATGGCCGCGATCGAATACGACGGCACGTTCGACCCCGACGCGTTCGACGCGTTCCTCGACGCGCAGTCCGACCTGGGGACCAAGTGGTCGCCGCGGTTCGTGCGCGTCGTCGACTCGATTCCCGTCACCGCCACGGGCAAGGTCGACCGCAATCCGCTGCGCAAGCAGAAGTGGCACACCGGCGACCCGCTGTGGTGGCGGCCGGAGCCCAAGACACCGTTCCGGGCGTACCAGGACTCGGATAACCAGATCTGGCGCGCCCAGTTCGTGGAGGCTGGGAGGGAGGAGTTCTTCGCGTGAAGTTCGCGACCACCTTCCCGATGGTGGGCGGGCCCTACGATCCGGCGTTCCTGACGGCCGACGGCGTCATGCGCGTGGCGCGCGCGGTCGAGGCCGCCGGGTTCGACGGCATCGGCTTCACCGATCATCCGGCGCCGTCGCAGCGATGGGTCGAAAACGGGGGTCACGACGCCTACGACCCGTTCGTGGCCATGGCGTTCTGCGCGGCGGCGACGACGCGCCTGCGTCTCATTCCCAACGTCGTGGTGTTGCCCTACCGCACCCCGTTCATCGTCGCCAAGGCCGGCGCGACCCTTGACGTGTTGAGCGGCGGCCGCTTCACGCTCAGCGCCGGCGCCGGGTATCTCAAGTCGGAGTTCGCCGCCCTCGGTGTCGACCACGCGGCCCGCAACGAGATCTTCGACGAGTCGATCGACGTGCTGCGTTCGGTGTGGAGCGGCGACGACGTGCACTTCGAGGGCAAGCACTTCAGCGCGCGCGGCGTGACGGCCCACCCGCGTCCGGCGCAATGCCCGCCGATCTGGATCGGCGGCAACTCGGTGGGGGCGCGCCAGCGCGCCGCCGCGCGCGGCGACGGCTGGGCGCCGTTTCCGACGTCGCCCGGCGTCGCCCAGACGTCGCGCACCGCCGAGCTGCGCACCGCCGACGACCTCGCCCGCGCCCTCGACGATCTCACGCGGCGCTGCGACGCCGTCGGCCGTGACGCGTCCGAACTCGACGTGTCCTTCGCCTGCCATGCCGGCGGCGACCCCGCGTCGGACACCTTCGACGCCGCGGCCCACCTGGACGGATTGGCGGCGCTGGCGGCGATCGGCGTTACCTGGGTGCAGGTCGGACTCCCAGGTCAGGACATCAATCGAACGCTCGACGTCGCGGCCCGGTACGGCGATCTCGTAATTTCTCAGTTGTGACGCTCGATCCGAACGCGGCGCGCCTCGACGGCCGCGTCGCCATCGTCACCGGCGGCGGCAGCGGTATCGGCCGCGGCATCGCCGAGGGTTTCGTCGCCTATGGCGCCCGGGTGGCGGTGTGGGAGCACAACGGCGACCGGTGCAAGACGGTCGCCGAGAGCATCGGTGGCCTGGGCATCCATGTCGACGTGCGCGACTCGCGTCACGTCGACGAGGCGCTCGCCCACACGATCGACGAGTTGGGCGTCCCGAGCATTCTCGTGAACAACGCCGGTGGCGTGTTCGCCGTCAACTTCCTCGACGGCACCGAGAACGGGTGGGACGCGCTCTACCGGGCCAACCTCAAGCACGTGATGCTCTGCTCGCAGCGTGTCGCCCGCGTCATGCGCGACAACAAGGTCGGCGGCTCGATCATCAACGTCACCTCGATCGAGGGCTCGCGCGCGGCACCAGGCTACGCCGCGTACGCGGCGGCGAAGGCAGGCGTCATCAACTTGACGATGACGACCGCCCTCGAGCTTGCGCCCTACGACATCCGCGTCAACGCGCTGGCGCCCGACGTGACGCTGACCGAAGGCATGGAGACGCTCGTGCCGCCAGCCGGCATTCCGCACCTCGGTCGCATGGTGCCGATGCGCCGCGTCGGTCACGTCGACGAGATGGCCGGCGCCGCGGTGTTCCTCGCCAGCAATCTGTCGTCCTACATCACCGGCCACACGATCCACGTCGACGGCGGGACGTTCGCGGCGGGCGGTTGGTACCCGCACCCCGACACCGGCAATTACATCCTCGGTCCGCCTGCCTAAGCAGTTCGTGGCAGCCGCGGAACCACTCGAACTCGAACCCGTCGCCGGCTTCTGGACCCGGACGCTGGCGTCGTTGCGCTCGCGCAACTTCCGGCTGTTCTTCATCGGCCAGACCATCTCGAATACCGGCAACTGGCTGACGATGGTCGCCCTCACGCTGCTCGTCCTGCACCGGACCAACAGCGGCGTGGCCGTGGGTGCGGTGGCGGCGTGCCAGTTCGGGCCCATCCTCCTGGTCTCCGCGTGGGCGGGCGCGGTCGTCGACCGTTCGAACAAGAAGCGCCTGCTGCTGTTCACGCAGGTCGGCGAGATGCTGCAGTCCTTCGCCTTGGCGGCGCTGGCGTTCGCGCGCGACGCGCCGCTCGGCGCGTTCTTCGGCGTCGCCATCGTCGGCGGATGCCTGCTCGCCGTCGACAATCCGGTGCGCCGCTCGTTCGTCAACGAGATGGTGCCCCAGAAGGACGTGGCCAACGCCGTGACCGTCTACAGCGCCATGGTGAACATTTCGCGCATCGGCGGGCCGGCGCTCGCCGGCGTGCTCATCGTGACGGTCGGCTATGGCTGGGCCTTCACCGTCGACGCCTTCTCCTATGTCGCGGTGTTGATCGCCCTCGCCATGATGCGGCCCGCCGAGTTGCGCGTCACCGAAGCGACGGCGCGCGCCAAGGGCCAGGTCCGCGCCGGCGTGCGCTACATCCTCTCCGTCCCGGAACTGTGGATCACCTTCGCGGTGTCGCTGGCCGTCGGGCTCGGCTCGTACAACTTCACCGTGACGTTGCCGTTGCTCGTCGAGCGCGGCCTGCACGGCTCGGACGGCGCGTACACGATCGTGTACTCGGCCTTCAGCGTGGGTGCGCTCGTCGGCGCCTTGGTCGTGGCCCGACGGGAGGACGTCGGGGTCGTCGCCGTGCTGCGCAGCTCGGCGGCGCTCGGTGGGTCGCTGCTGCTGATCGCAGTCGTGCCGTCGGTTGCCTTCGCGATCGTCGTGTCGCTCGTCGTCGGCGCCGCCGGCGTGGCGTTCATGACGGCGGTGACCTCCGTCGTACAGCTGCGCACGAAGCCGTCGATGCTGGGACGGGTACTGGCGCTGCAGACCGTCGTGTTGATCGGCACGACGCCCGTGGGCGGCCCGCTCGCCGGCGCCCTTGCCGACGCCACGAACGCACGCGTCCCGATGGTGGTCGGGGCGGGCTGTGCCATCGCCGCCGCTGGCTTCGGTGCGCTCGCGGCACGTCGAGCCTGAGCGCGCTTTCCTAGGCTGCGACCGTGGCGCGTGCGGCGAGAATCGGTCGGTACTACTGGGAGTCGGAACCGGCGTGGCCCGAGGACCCGCGGCCGCCCGCGGGCGCGCCCAACGTGTTGCTCGTGGTGCTCGACGACGTCGGCTTCGCCCAGATCGGTTGCTTCGGGTCCGATATCGCGACGCCGACCATCGACGCGCTGGCGGCGGGCGGTCTGCGCTACTCGTCGTTTCACACGACGGCGCTGTGCTCGCCGACGCGCGCCAGCGTGCTGACGGGCTGCAACCACCATCGCGTCGGCATGGGACGCATCGTCGATCTGGCGATGGGCTTCCCCGGTTATACGGCGCGCATCCCCGACGACAAGGCGATGCTGCCGAAGATGCTGACGGCGCACGGCTACGCCGCCTACGCCGTCGGCAAGTGGCACCTTACGCCTGAGGACGAAGAGCACCTCGGCGCCACGCGCGTGCGCTGGCCGCTGGGCAAGGGCTTCGAGCGCTGGTACGGCTTCTTCCCCGGCGAGACGCATCAGTTCGTGCCGGCACTGATGTACGACAACCACGCGGCGGATCCGCCGGGTACGTACGAGGAGGGCTACCACCTCACCGCCGACCTCGTCGACAAGGCGATCGAATTCGTCGAGGACCTGCGCAACGTCGACGTCGACAAGCCATGGCTCATGTATCTCGCCACGGGTGCGTGTCACTCGCCGCACCAGACGCCGCCCGGTTGGATCGAGCGCTACGCCGGTCACTTCGACGCCGGCTGGGACGCGTGGCGCGAGCAGACGCTGGCGCGCCAGAAGGCGATGGGCGTCGTGCCGTCGCATACCGAGTTGTCGGCGCGGCCCGACTGGGTGCCGGCGTGGGATTCGCTGAGCGAGCAGGAGCGGCGCGTCTATGCCCGTTACATGGAGGCCTTCGCCGCCTACCTGTCGCATACCGACGCTGAACTCGGGCGGTTCCTCGCCCGTCTCGACGCCATCGGTGACCTCGACAACACGCTGGTGATCGTGCTGTCCGACAACGGCGCCTCGTCCGAAGGCGGACCGACCGGTTCGCTCAACGACGGTCGCGTGTGGAACGCGCTGCCGCGCACCGTCGAGGAAGCCGACGAGCGCCTCGCCGAGATCGGCGGGCCCCGCATCCACAACAACTACCCGTGGGGCTGGACGGTGGCGGGCAACACGCCGTTCCGCCGCTGGAAGCGCGAGACGCACGAGGGCGGCGTCGCCGATCCGTTGATCGTGGCGTGGCCCCGCGGCATTTCGGCGCGCGGCGACGTGCGCCCGCAGTACGTGCACGCCGTCGACATCCTGCCGACCGTGCTCGACGCCATCGGTGTTGCGCCGGCAAACGAGATCGACGGCGTGTCGTTCGCGTCGACCTTCGCCACCGCCGACGCCGCCGAGGTGCACACGACGCAGTACTACGAGATGCTCGGTTGCCGCGCGCTGTACCAGGACGGGTGGAAGGCCGTCACCTACCACGAGGTCCAGTTCGACGAGCCCGGCTTGGACAACGCGCCGTGGGAGCTGTACGACCTGCGCGCTGATCCGTCGGAGACGAACGACTTGGCAACGCGCGAACCCGAACGGCTCGAGCGGATGATCGCCACGTGGTGGGACGAAGCGGCGCGCAACAACGTGCTGCCCGTCGACAACCGTCCCTTCAGCGAGATGGTGTTCAACCGGCCGTCGTCGGTGGCGCCGCGCAACCTCTACCGCTACTACCCGGGGCGCGCACCGGTGCCCGAGTCGGTGGCGGCCAATGTGCGCAACCGGCCATTCGGAGTCACGGCGCACGTCACGGTCGACGCAGCCGGCGACGCGCCGGTGGAGGGTGTCCTGATCGCGCAGGGCTCGGTGCTCGGCGGCTGGTCGTTCCACGTCGTCGACGGTGCGCTCGTGTACGTGCACAACCTGGCCGGCTGGCGGCTGTATCGCGTCGACGCCGCGTTGCCGGCCCTGTCGCCGGGCGACCACACGCTGGCGATGCGGTTCGCCGCGCCGGAAGTCACGTTGCTGGTCGACGACGCCGTCATCGGTGGTGGCGCGGTGAAGCGCACGCTGTGGTCGCGCTTCTCGCTCACCGGCGCCGGTGTCACCGCCGGGTGGGCGCCGGACTACTCGCCCGCCGACCTCGAGTACCGCGGCCACTTCCCCTTCCGCGGCGCGACGCTGCACTACGTGGACGTCGCGGTGCCCGGGGATCCCGTCGTCGACAAGGAAGCCGAGGTGAACGACATTGTCGCTTCGCAATAGCCATTTCGATTCGGTCAACCCTGCGCGGCCCGCCGAAGTGATCGGGACCTACCCGCGACACGATGCGGGTGACGTCGACCGGGCGGTGGAGGCGGCGGCGGAAGCTCAGGCGTCCTGGGCGAAGGTGCCCGTCCCGCGCCGCGCCGATCTCATCGCTGCGGCGGGCGCCGTGATCGCGGCGCGCAAGGCCGAGATCGCCAGTCTCGTGTCGCGTGAAGTTGGCAAGATCGCGGTCGAAGCCGGCGGCGACGTGCAGGAAGCCGTCGACATGGCGAACTTCGTCGCCGGGCAGGGCCGCGGCGCGTGGGGCGACACCGTGCCGTCGGAGCTGAGCCAGAAGATGGCGTGGACGACGCGCATCCCGATCGGCGTCGTCGGGATGATCACGCCCTGGAACTTTCCGATCGCCATCCCGTCGTGGAAGTGCTTCCCGGCGTTGCTCGCCGGCAACGGCATCGTGCTCAAGCCGTCGGAGTTCGCGCCCGCATGCGCCGAAGCGTTCGTCGACTGCTGCGTCGAGGCTGGGATCCCGCGTCCCTTGCTGCAACTCGTCCACGGCGAAGCCGAGCCCGCGGCCGCGCTGGCGACGCACGCGGGTGTCGGCGCCGTGAGCTTCACCGGTTCGGTGCCGACCGGCCGCAAGGTGGCGGCCGCCGCGATGGCCAATGGTCCCCGCGTCGTCTCGCTCGAACTCGGCGGCAAGAACGCCATGGTCGTGTGGCGCGACGCCGACCTCGACCTGGCGACCGAGGGCGCGTTGTTCGGTGCGTTCGGAACCGCCGGCCAGCGGTGCACGTCGACGTCGCGGCTCATCGTGCATCCCGACGTCGCCGAAGAGTTGGTCGCCCGCATCCTCGCCGGCGCGGCGCGGCTCAAGCTCGGCGACCCGACGCTGCCCGACACCGACGTCGGTCCGGTCGTCAACGCGGCCGCGGCGGCGCGCATTATCGGCATGGTCGAGGCGGCGGTGGCCGAAGACGCGACGGTGGCGTGCGGCGGCAAGCTGCGCGACGACGTCGCCGGTTGTGACGGCGGCACCTTCGTCGAGCCAACCGTCCTCGTCGGCGTGCAGCCGAATCACGTGGTGGCGCGCGACGAAGTGTTCGGCCCGGTGCTGTCGGTGCTGGAGGTCGACGACCTCGACACCGCCGTCGACGTGGTCAACAGCGTCGAATACGGCTTGTCCGCCGCCGTGTACACCCGCGACATCAACACCGCGCTGCGCGCCGTCGAGGCCATCGACACCGGCATCGTCTACGTGAACGCGCCGACGATCGGCGCCGAGATCCCGCTGCCGTTCGGAGGCACGAAGCACACCGGCAACGGTTTCCGCGAAGCGGGCACGCGGGGCATCGAGCAGTTCAGTCAGGTGAAGACTGTGTACGTCGACTACTCGGGCCGGCTACAGAAGGCCCAGATCGACACGCATAACTAGCAGACTGGCCGTATGAGGCTCGAAGCCGTCGAGTTACGCCGCGTCAGCTTGCCGCTGGTGGCGCCGTTCCGGACGTCGTTCGGCGTGGAGACGCGCAAGGACACGCTGCTCGTGCGGGTGATAGGTCCCGGCAGTGAGGGTTGGGGCGAGTGTGTGGCCATGGACGCACCGCTGTACTCCTCCGAGTACGTCGAGGCGGCGCAGCACGTGATCCGCGTCCATCTCGTGCCGCGGCTGTTCGCCCGCGGAGACGTGGCCGCCGAAGACGTCGGTGCCGTGCTCGCGCCGGTGAAGGGTCATCGCATGGCGAAGGCCGCGGTGGAGACTGCGGTGCTGGATGCCCAGTTGCGAAACGCGGGCGTGTCATTGGCTTCGTACCTCGGCGGCGTGCGCCCCGCGGTCGACTCGGGGGTCTCGGT
Source organism: Acidimicrobiales bacterium (assembly GCA_035546775.1). Lineage (NCBI taxonomy): Bacteria > Bacillati > Actinomycetota > Acidimicrobiia > Acidimicrobiales > Acidimicrobiales bacterium. The sequence goes on along the minus strand of DASZWD010000017.1, from coordinate 22,571 downwards.
CGGCATCATGGATTCGGTCGCCGAACTGCTCGACACGGTGGAGGGTTACCTGGCCGAGGGCTACATGCGCATCAAGCTCAAGATCGAGCCGGGTGCCGATGTCGACCGCGTGCGCGCCGTGCGCGAGCGCTTCGGCGACGACCTCCTGCTACAGGTCGACGCCAACACGGCGTATACCCTCGCCGACGCCCGCCACCTCGCCGAACTCGATCCCTTCGACCTGCTGCTGATCGAGCAACCGCTGCCCGAAGACGACATCCTCGGTCACGCCGAGCTGGCCGGCCTGATCAAGACGCCGGTGTGCCTCGACGAGTCGATCGAGTCGGCGCGGGACGCAGCGGCCGCGATCCAGTTGGGCGCCGCCGCGATCGTCAACATCAAGCCCGGACGCGTCGGCGGCTACCTCGAAGCTCGCCGCATCCACGATGTGTGCGTCGCTCACGGCGTGCCGGTGTGGTGCGGCGGCATGCTCGAAACCGGCATCGGGCGCGCCGCCAACGTGGCGCTGGCGTCGCTGCCCGGTTTCACGCTCCCCGGCGACACGTCGGCGTCGGACCGCTACTTCCACCAGGATCTCACGACGCCGTTCCAACTCGTGGACGGTCAGCTGCGCGTCCCGACCGGCGCCGGTATCGGTGTCACCCCGCTGCCCGACGTGCTCGCCGAACTGACGACGTCGGTGGAAACGATCACCGCTTAGCGAACGAGCGCCTTCGAGCGTCAACGGGTTCGCGGTGATGCGCCGCATGGCCCGCGGGGTCGCTTAATAACCGAGCAAGTTCTCCAGAGCGGGGGCGAGGCGGTCGCGGGCGGAGAAGATCGCCTCGAGCGCCGGGTCGAAGGGGATCGGAGTGTCCAGGCCGCCGATCCGCATGACGGGGGCGTCGAGGGCGTCGAAGCATTCCTCGGCGATGGTGGCCGCGACCTCGGCGCCGAAACCGCTGGTGCGTGGCGCCTCGTGCACCACGAGGCAGCGGCCCGTGCGGCGGACGGAATCGATCACCGTTTCTTTGTCCCAGGGCACGAGGGTGCGCAGGTCGATGACGTCGACGTCGGCGTCGAGGTCCACGGCCCACTGCAGCGCGGCGCCGTAGGCGACGATGGTGGCCGCGCCGCCCGACCGCGTCACGCGCGCCTCGCCGATCGGCACGGCCGCCCACCCGTCGGCAATCTCACCGGTCACCGATCGGTACAGGAGTTTGTGCTCACAGAAGAGGACGGGGTTGCCGTCGTCGATTGCGCTGAGCAGCAAGCCCTTGGCGTCCGCGGGCGTCGCCGGCGCGACCACCTTGATGCCGGCGACGTGGGTGAACCACGCCTCGGGGTTCTGCGAGTGGAACGGGCCCGCGCCCATGCCGCCGCCGACGGGGGCGCGGATGACGACGGGCACGCCGGCGCCCCACCGGTAGTGCGTCTTGGCGAGGTTGTTCACGATCTGGTTGAACCCGCACGAGATGAAGTCGGCGAACTGCATCTCGACGACGGGCACGAACCCGTCGAGGGCGAGGCCGAGGGCGGCGCCGACCGCCGCCGATTCCACGATGGGCGTGTTGCGCACCCGGGCGCGGCCGAATTCGTCGACCAGCCCGGCCGTCGCCTTGAACGCCCCGCCGTACTCGGCGATGTCCTGGCCGAGCAGCACTACCCGCTCGTCCTCCCGCATCGCGGTGCGCAACGCGTCGGTAATGGCGTCGACATACCGCACCTCCCGCGAGCCTGTGTTCTGTGGCGCACGTTTCGTGTGCGACAGAACACAAGGTGCGAAGACGGCGGCGGTTTCGGCGTCTGCGGTCGACGACGGGGCGGGCGCGTCGAGCGCTAGTTTCACCCGCTCGTTGATGTCGGCGCGCAGGTTCGCCTTCAGTTCCTCGCGCGTGGCGGGGTCCAGGTCGAGGACGGCTTCGAAACGGGCGATCGGATCGCGCGCCGCCCACTCGGCGACGAGTGCCTCAGGCACGTAGTCGGTGCCCGAGGCCTCTTCGTGGCCCCGCATACGAAACGTCTTGCACTCGAGCAGCGTTGGTCCCTCACCGCGCCGGGCGCGCACCGCGGCGCGTGACACCGCCACGATCATCTCGAGCACGTCGTTGCCGTCGACGATCTCGGCCGGCATGCCGTAGCCGACGCCGCGATCGGCGAGGTCGGCGCAGGCGTACTGCTCGTCGGTGGGCGTGGACATGCCCCATCCGTTGTTCTCGACGACGAAGATCACCGGCAGCTTCCACACCGCCGCGAGGTTGAGCGCTTCGTGGAAGTCGCCTTCGCTGGTGGCGCCGTCGCCGGTGAACGCGGCGGCGACGCGTTGCTCGCCGCGGAGTTGGGCCGCCAGCGCCAGACCGTCGGCGACGGGCAGCATTGCGCCGAGGTGGCTGATCATGCCGACGATGTGCTCGTGGAGCGTGCCGAAGTGGAAGCTGCGGTCGCGGCCGTGGGTGAAGGCGTTGTCGCGTCCCAGGATCTGGCGGAACAGCTCGTCGAGGTCGACGCCGCGGGCGGTGAAGACCCCGAGGTTGCGGTGCATCGGCAGGATCCAGTCGTCGTCCTCGAGTGCCAACGCCACGCCGACGGCGATCGCCTCCTGGCCGATGCCGCTGAACCATTTCGACAGTCGCCCCTGGCGCAGGAGCGCCAGCATGCGTTCTTCGATCAGTCGTGGCACCAACAGCGCCCGGTAGACCTCGACCAAATCCGTCACTGCAGTCGAAGATACCGTCGCGGCGTGCGCGCTCTGGTTCTCGGCGGTAACCGCTACATCGGTCTCCACCTCGTGTTCGAGCTGGCGCGCCAAGGCCACGAGGTGACGGTGGCCAACAGCCACGCTGCCGCGCTGCCCGACGGGGCGCGCCGCATCCACGTCGACCGGCAGGTTCCCGGAGCGCTGGCCGACGCGCTGGCGCCGGTGCGCGACGACTTCGACATTGTCTACGACAACGCGTCCTACCGCGTGGCCGACCTCGAACCGGTCGTCGCGACCTTCGCGGGCCGCGCGCAGCAACTCGTGTTCACGTCGTCGGTCGCCGCTTACAAGCGCAGTTGGATCCAACCGGTGCGCGAGGACTTCCCGCGCCACGCTCCCGACGACCCGCATCCGGGTAAGGCCTACGGCGTCGGCAAGGTGCAGTGCGAAGATCACCTCCAGGCGCTGTTCGAGGAGTCGGGGTTGCCGGCGACGGCGCTGCGCGTCACCCACACCATCGGACCGCACACGCCGCTGGTCACCCGCGAGCCGATCTTCTTCAAGCGTCTTGAGGAGGGGCGGCCGATCTTCATCCCGGCCGACGGGTTCCCCTTCGTCCACCTCGTGCACGTGCAGGACGTCGCTCGCCTCATGGTCAGCCTCGCAGGCAATACGACCGCGATCGGGCAGGCGTACAACGTCGCGGGGAGCGAGTACACGTCGGTGCTCGGGTCGATGCGGTGCATGGCCGACGCCGTCGGCGTCGAACCGAACATCGTGCACGTGCCCCTCGAGGTCGCCCGCCGCCAGCACCCGCCGCTCATCCACTGGGGCGAGGGCATCCTCGGCGGCACCGTGTATGCGATCGACAAGGCGCTCGCGGACCTCGACTGGACGCCGTCGTTCACCCTCGCCGAGGCCTACGCCGACAGCTACGCCTGGTTCGACAAGGAAGGCCGCGCCGCCTTCGATTACGACTTTTCCCGCGACGAGGAAATACTGGCGGCGTGCAAGACCTGAGGTTGCCGCGGACAGCTCGCCGGGTGACGGGTTGGACCAACGCCATCCTGCTCGCCGGCCTCGCCATGGCGGGCATCGTGTTCGCCGACAACAACCAGTGGGGCCGCTGCTCCATCGCTTACGCGGTGTGGGCCCTGTGCGTCTACCTCCTCGGGACCGCCGCCTACCGCGTGTCGCTGCGGGAGGACGGGCGGATCGAGGCGCACTCGCTGCTGGGCCTGCGCAAGGTCGACCTGCGCAACGGCTTCTCGGTCAAGAACGGCCTCGGGGTGCGCGTGCTGCGCGCCGGCGGCAAGCGGTTCCGCCTCAACCCGGGCCTCGGCCGCCGCGCCCGCATCGAGGAGTGGTTCCAGGCCGCTCAGCGCGGCAGCACCGTCTCCGGCAACGGGTGACGGAACAGCGTCGCTGCGTTCTCGCAGCACATCATCCGCAGTTCCTTGGCATCGATGTGACCCCACGCTTCCTTGATGACCTGCTGCGTGTCGGGCCACGTGGAGTCGCCGTGCGGGTAGTCGACCTCCACCATGATGTGGTCGACGCCGATCGTGTGGCGCGTGTCGATGGTCGACGGGTCGTCGATCGTGCAGAACCAGAAGTTGCGCCGCAGCACGTCGGCGGGACGCTCGTCCCATCCGAGGCCGTAGCGCGAGCGGTCGACGATGTTCTCGAGGCGGTCGAGCAGCATCGCCACCCAACCCACGCCGCCCTCTGACATCGCGATTTTCAGCGCCGGGATCTTCACCGCCCACCCCGACCACAGCCACTCGGCGCACGCCGTGAGCGACTGCTGACCGAACAGCGTGGCGCTTAGTGGCAGGATCGCCATGCCGACGTCGGGCGGCGCGGTGCCGAGGCCGGACGACCCGACGTGCAGGCACACGACGGTGTCGGTTTCGGCGCAGGCGCGCAGGATCGGCTCCCAGTAGTCGCTGAAGATCGACGGCAGTCCGATCTCGTGGGGCCGCTCGGGAAGCGTGACGGCGACAAAGCCGCGCGCGGCGTTGCGCCGGATCTCCTGGGCGCCGAGTTCGGGATCGGCGAGCCACGTGATGCCCATCGGGATGATGCGATCGGGATGCGGCTGCCACCACTCGTCGTGCATCCAGTCGTTGAACGCCTGCGTGACCGCGAACCCGAGCTCGGGGTCCGAGCACTGCGAGTACACGCGCCCGCAGAAGCCGGTGATCATCGAGGGGAAGTTGAGCGACGCCCACACGCCGTTGATGTCCATGTCGCGGACCCGGGCGTCGATGTCGTAACAACCGGGCCGCATCTGGTCGAAGCGGAACGGCTCGACTTTCACCGTCTCCGGCCGGCGACCGGCGACCGCGTTCTGGCCGACCTGGCTGAACGTCTTGCCGTCGAACTCCCACACCTCGTGGCCGAATTTGTTGACGACGATCTTGGGCGCCCGGTCCTGCAGCGCGCGCGGCAGGCGGCCTTCGAACATGCCGGCCGGTTCGACGAGGTGGTCGTCGACCGAAATGATCGTGGCGAACACGTCGCGGGGTGACGGCTCGGGCAGGAAGAGTTCGTCGTTAAGCGAGGACGTCTGGGTCACGCCGCAACTCCCGTCGCACCATTGCGTCCCACAAGCCGGGGAACGAGATGTGGTCGAACGCCGTGCCGAAGCGCTTCCACACGTCGGCTTTCACCGGCACGCCCTGGCCGATCGCCTCGACGTGCCATGCCTGGCGGCAGCGCCACTCGAGGAACACGCAGCGGTGGTGCGCCTGCTGAATGTCCTTGCCGACGACGAGTACGCCGTGGTTGCCCAGCAGCGCCATGCGCCCGTCACCCAGCGCCTCGACGCACGCCTTGGCGTTCTCCGTGCTGTTCACCGGTCCGTTGAAGTCGTCGTACACCAGCGGATCGTCGGCCACCTGCGCCGACGTCTGGTCGTAGACGGGCGGGGCGCGGTGCAGGTCGGCCCAGATGGTTCCCCACCGCGGGTGGTTGTGCACGACGACGTCGGCATCCGCCCGCGCCTTGTGGAACTCGAGGTGCAGCGGGATGGCCGGCGTGACCGTCCACTTGCCTTCGAGGACGTTGCCGTCGATGTCGATGCGCATGATGTCGGACGCGCGGATCTCGTCCCACGTCAGGCCCCACGGCGTAACGAGGATCGTGCCGTCGGGTTGGCGTTGCGTGATGTGGCCGGCGAGATGGTCGTCGTAGCCCTCGGCGTACAGCAGCCGCGCCAGCAGTGCGACCTCCTGGTGCGGCGTCAACTCCGGGATCGCAGGCGCCATGGGGTTGTCCATAGGCTCAAGCTTATGAGCGCCATCGTGAATCACGTCGGCCTGGCAGTGTCAGACCTCGATCGGTCGCGGCGGTTCTACGAGGAGGTGCTCGGCTTCGCCTTCCGCAACGAGATCACCGTGCCCGACGGCGCGGTCAGCCACATGTTCGGTTTGGACGCACCCATCGGCATGCGCGCCGCCTACCTGACGATCGACGGCGTCGTGCTCGAGTTGATGGCCTTCGAGCGCGGTGGTGTCGCCGAGGCCCGCGAGCGGCCGTTCAACGAGCCGGGGCTCACGCACCTTTCGATCTGCGTCGACGATGTCGAAGACACCGAATCGAAGGCGGCGGCCTACGGCGGCGAGGTGCTCGCCGATCGCAGCTTCAAGGGGATGGTCTCGCTCGTCCGCGACCCCGACGGGCAACTCATCGAACTGTTGCCGATGACCTATCGCGACACGTTGTAGCGGTTTACGCCGCTCGGTGTTGCCACCAGTGGTGTGTCGCCGGATGGGCGTCGGCGGGCACGGCTTCGTTGCGCCGCGACAGGGCGATTGCTGCGCCGATCAACACGAGCGCTCCCATCGACGCCCACGCCGGAACCCAGATGGTGACGAGCCGGGCCTTGTTGCGCAGGTCAGCGGCGGCGTGGGCGGCGGCGCGCTCCGACGCCGGTGTCTCCGAGTACGACAGCGCCATCGCAGTGACCGGCGGACGCGTCGCCAGTTCGTCGAACTTGTCGAGCACCGTGCGCACCGTCGGGTCGAGGGCGTAGTCGGCCAACACCGTGCGCAAGTGGAGCTCGGCGAGCTCGGGCGACACCGTGAGGCGGTTGCCGATGTCGTTCACCTGCACGACGCCGCCCGTCAGCGGCTCGACGCCGACGGTTCCCGTCGACTCGAGCTGGTAGGCGAGCGGTAGCGGTTCGGTGGTCAGGGACACCAGCTGCGCCATGGCGGACGCCGGCAGCACGCCGGCCAGTGACTGCATGACGGTGTTCAGATCGACGTTGGCGAGCTTGGCGGCGTCGGCCAGCGTCGTGGTCGCCGGCAGGCCGAGGAACTCACGGTAGGCCGCCGTGACGGGATGCGGCGCGGCGTGCGCCCGCAGCACGATGAGATCGAGCTTGCCCGACTTGGCGTGGTCGCCGCTCGACAACGCGTCGAACACCGAGGCGGTGTCGTCGCTCCAGACCTTGTAGGCCCCCGACGACGCCACGTGCATCGGGAACTGCGGCTGCGCGTACGCACCCGAGCGCGTGACCTTGTTGCTGGGCGTGAAGGCGAAGTTCCCGTCGCCGGCGACCGGCTTCATGGTGCGGCGGTCGAGGATGTAGCCGTTCTCTTGCACCCGCACGTCGCTGCCGAGGTGGTTGGTGATCGTTTCGCGGATCCACACCTTGTCGAAGGTCGACTTGACGACGCGGATGTGACGCGTGATCGACAGCGGCTGGCGCACCTCCGACGACGCGCCGGGGGTCACCGGTATGGCGACGGTGCCGGTGTAGTGCAGCGTCTCGTCGAGGTTCGTGGGATACCGGATGAGCTGCCACGGTGCCACGACGATCCAAGCCGTGGCGGCGAGCAGCACGACGACCGACGTCCAGATCAAGACATTCCTTCGCATCATCAGGCGACCGTAAGCCCGCGAGGTATGCGTCAAGTAGGGCCGCAAGCCCCGTCCGCGTGGACTTCCGGCCCTGTTGTCGCGCGCCGCGCGGGCAGAAGGTGCGATCCATGGTTGCGAATGCGAATGCGAACGTCGCGCCGAAGCTTTCGAGTTCCGACGCGTTGATGTGGCGTATCGAAACGGATCCGGTGCTGCGCTCACCGGTCGTCGTCGTGGGGTGGCTCGACGAGGTGCCCGACCATGACGGGGTAATGGCGAACTTTGCGCGTGCCGTCGGACTCATCCCCCGGCTGCGGCAGCGCATCGTCTCGGGCTTCGCCGGTGCCATGCACTGGGAGGACGATCCGGACTTTTCTCTCGATCACCACGTGCACTTCCGTCACACCCGTCCCAACGGTCGCCTGCGCGACGTGCTCGACATCGCCGAGGCCGATGCCACGACGGCGTTCGACATGGCTCGCCCGCCGTGGGCGTGCACCGTGCTCGCCGGCCTGCACGAGAAGCACGCCGCGTTCGTCTTCAAGTTCCACCATTCGATGACCGACGGCGTCGGTGGGGTCGAATGGGCGTCGTTGCTGTTCGACCACGACGACACGGACGCCGTCGCCGCCGTCGTGCCGCCCAAGCCGCCCGTCGCCGCCGCCCATCGTGTTGGCAATCCTGTCCATCAGGTGGCCGACCTGATCAGTTCGGTCGGGCGCATGCTGGCGCCGGTGGCGGCGCCGCTGTCGCCCGTTCTCACCGGCCGCAGCCTCGACCGTCGTATGGAGACGATCGACGTCCCACTCTCCGAATTGCGCCGAGCCGCGGCCGCGCTCGAAGTGACGCTCAACGAGGCGTTCCTCGCGGGCGTCGCCGGCGGCCTGCGCGCGTATCACGTGCACCTGGGAGCGCCGGTGCCGGCGCTGCGTTTCACCATGCCGATCAGCCTGCGTGAGGAAGGCGACGCCTCGGGCGGCAACCGCTTCGCCCCCGCTCGCTTCGTCATGCCGATCGACGATCCTGACGTGCATGCCCGCGCCCAGATCGCCCGCGGCATCGTGCGCCAGGAGCGGGGCGAGCCGGCGCTCAAGCTGACCGACATCATCGCGGCCCTGCTGGCCCGCCTGCCCACGCCGATGGTGACGCGCGTGTTCGGCGACATGCTGCGCAACATCGACGTCGACGTGGTCGACGTCCCCGGGCTCACCAAGCCGGCGTACCTCGGCGGCGCCTCGGTGAGTGCGATGTACGCCTTCGCTCCACCGACGGGCGCGGCGCTGAGCATCACGCTGCTCTCGCACCTCGACACGTGCTGCGTGGCGGTGCTGTGCGACACCAAGCCCGTTTCCGATCCGGCGTTGCTCCGTAAATGCCTGGCCGACGCGTTCGACGAGGTCGTGGCGTGTGGAGCCCCAGCATGAACAACCGCCTCGACGCCCTCGAAACCGCGTATATCCGCATCGAGCGACCGAACGCGCCACTACATGTCGCGTCCGTCGGTTTCTTCGAAGCGGCGCCGTTCTTCGACGAAGAAGGTGTGTTCAAGCTCGAGGAACTGCGCGCCGCCGTCATGGCGCGCATGGGTCTTGCCCCCAAGCTGCGCCAGCGCCTCGCCGAAGTTCCCCTGGAGCTTGGCCGGCCGATCTGGGTCGACGACGACGCCTTCGACATCGCCAACCACGTCGCCGTCGAAGCCGTGCCCGCGCCAGGCGATCACGCAACGGTGATGGACCTCCTCACGCAGCGCTACTCCGAGTTGTTGGACCACGCGCATCCGCTGTGGCACATGCTGTTCCTGACCGGCGAGGCGGACGGGCGCGTCGTCCTGCTCGAGCGCGTGCACCACGCGGTTGCCGACGGGGTCGGCGGCGTCGGTCTGGCGTCGCTGCTGCTCGACCTCGAGCCCACCCCGGCACCGGTGGCGTACCCACCGTTGCCCGACGCGGCGCCCGCGCCCGGATCGATCGACCGCGTGCGCGCCGCCATCGTCGACCGCACGCGCGACGCGGCCATCACGATCGGCGCCGGGGCGAGCACAGCCCTGCACCATCCGCTGCACATGGCGCGGCGCGTGAACGAGACGCTCGGTGCCCTCAGCGGCGACGGTCATGGCGTGTTCGCGCCCCCCGCCGCCTTCAACGCGCCGCTGGGCGACCACCGCCGCCTGCTGTTCGCCGGTCAGCGTCTCGACGAGTTCAAGAAGATCGGTGATTCCCACGGCGCCACGGTCAACGACGTCGTGCTCGCGGTCGTCACCGCCGCGGCCCGTGCGCTCCTACTCGAACGGGGCGAGCGCCTCGACGCCGACGCGATCGTGAAGATTCTCGTACCCGTCTCGTTCCGACGTGCCGATCAGTCGACCGCGCTCGGCAACGAGGTGGCGGGATTCGTCGTGCCGCTGCCGATCGGTATCGGCGACCCGCTCAGGCGCTTGGCCACGATCACCGAGACCATGCAGGCGGTGAAGGCGTCGGGGGAAGCGGGCGCCAGCATGGTGCTGCTCGAGCTCGCCGACCTCCTGCCGCCGCTGATGCTGCACGGTGCGCACTTGCTGATGGATCATCAGCCGCTGGTGAACCTGGTGGTGACGAACGTGCCCGGTCCACCCGTGCCGCTGTACGTCCACGGCGCCAAGATGCTCGACGCGTTCCCCATCGTGCCCCTCGCCGGCAACCTCACCCTCGGCGTCGCCGTGCTGTCGTACAACGGTGCGCTGAATTTCGGCGTGACGGTTGATCCCGACGTGTGGCCCGACGCCGACGTGTTCGTGCGCGCTCTCGACGCCGCGGTCGACGCGCTGGCCTGACTAGGTCTGCTGCGTGTCGCGCAGCCAGGCCGCCGCGCCTTCGATGAATCCCTTGGTGTTCTGCGCCTTGCCGACGGCGATGTCCTTGAACCACTGCGGCGCGTAGACCTCGACGGCGTCCTCGTCGACGCCCGCAAGGATGGCGTCGACCATCTCGTCGACGGTGATCTTCGCCGGCGCCGAGGCCGGCAGCGGGTTGTTGTCCGGCAGGTCGAACAGCGGCGTGTCGACGACCCCTGGGTACACGACCATCACTTTGATGCCACGGTCCCACAGGTCGACCGCCATCGCTTCGGAGAACACGGCGAGCGCCGCTTTCGACGCGTCGTAGGCCGCCTCGCCCGGCGACGACAGCGTCGCCGCGACCGACGACACGTTGATGATGCGCCCTTCGTTGCGCTCCAGCATGCCGGGCAGGAGCCCGAAGGTGAGCTGCGTCGGCGCGAGGAAGTTGACGCGCATCACGTACTCGACCATCGCCTGATCGGTCTGCAGGATGTGCTTGCGCTTCGGGATGCCGGCGTTGTTCACCAGCACGTCAAGACCGCCGAACGACTCGTTCACGCCGTTGACGAGGAGGTCGACCTCTTCGGGGATCGCCATGTCGCACAACCACATCGCCGAGCCGGGCGACGTCGCCTGACACGCCTTCAGCACGGCGCTGAGTTCGGCTTCACGACGGGCGCAGATGCCGACGCGTGCGCCGAGCGATGCCAACCGCAGAGCGAGGCCCTTGCCGATTCCCGAGGACGCACCCGTGACGAGTACGCGCTTGTCCTTCCAGTCGAAGGCCATTACTGCCGCTTCGGGAGCTTGATGGCGCGATCGGCGATGATGTTCTTCTGCACCTCGGTGGCGCCCGCGCCGATCGAGGTGAAGCGCATCCACGGGTAGTTGTGCGCCGCGTGGCCGTGCTGGAGCGCGTCGGGCCCGCCCTTGGCGAGGATGCCCATCGGCCCGAGGATGTCGATGTTCAACTCGGCGAGCGCCTGGCTGAGGTGCGACCACTGCAGCTTGGCGATCTGATTCTCGGGGAACGTGCGCTCGCCCTTGAGCGTCTTCGACAGCGCCCGGGCGTTGAGGAGGCGCGTCAATTCGATCTGGGTGTACATGCGCGCGACGCGATCGCGGATGCCGGGGTCGTCGAGGGCGTCCGGGTTGTGCTCCCGCGCCGCCGCGATCATCTCGTCGAGCTCCGCCCGCAAACCGATAGCGATCGAACCGGTGCCGGCGCGTTCGTGCGTGAGCGTGCCCATGGCGACGTTCCAGCCGTCGCCCTCGGCGCCGAGCAGATATTTGGCCGGCACCCGCGCGTCGGTGAACACGACTTCGCAGAACATGGCGTCGCCGGTGATTTCACGGATGGGGTTGACCTGCACCCCCGGCAGTTCCATGTCGACGATGAGCGCGGTGATCCCGACGTGCTTCTCGCCACGGGCGATGGCTTCGGGATCCGTGCGCACGAGGAACAGGCCCCACTTGGCGAACTGCGCGGTGGAGGTCCAGATCTTCGTGCCGTTGACGATGTACTCGTCGCCGTCGCGCACCGCGGTGGTGCGCAGGTTGGCGAGATCGGAACCGGCCTCGGGCTCGCTAAAGCCCTGGCACCAGTGCTCGGTGGCGTCGAGGATGTGCGGGAGCCAGCGCTGCTTCTGCTCGTCGGTGCCCCAGCGGATGATCATCGGGCCGATCTGCCAGATGCCGTTGGGGCTGTAGATGCCCGGCGCCTTGCGCCGCGCCATCACCTCGGAATAGATGACGTTCTGCATCGTGGTGGCCTCGCGGCCGCCCCACTCGATCGGCCAGTTGATGGCGACCCACTTGCCTTCGTTGAGTCGCACCTGCCACGCCTGGCGACGCGCCATGGTGCGGCGCACGCCGTCCTCGGACTCGGTGCCGATCTCGCCCTGTTCGAGGAACTCGGGCAGGTTGGCGTCGAGCCACGCGTTCAGCTCGTCGCGAAACGCTTCGTCTTCGGGCTCCAGGGCAAAGTCCACGTCGCGACCCTACTTAGGCGTCAGCCGCAGACGTTGGGGCCTTTGCGGGCCCCCTTCACGATGACCCCGCACGTGCCGAGGTACATGCCCGGCAGGGGATACAGCGGCGTGGTGCCGTCGTCGATCCCGAGGCCCTTGCGGAGCTCGGAAATGGGATCGATGGGTGAGCCCTGGGCGTCGGGGTCTTCGTAGATCTGGACGCCCGGGTCGGCGTGGGTCTCGCCTTCGGTGGCCTTCCAGTCCGACAGGTTGCGCGGCTTGCCCGGCCCGGCGTCGCACGCCTGCTCGGACTTCAGGTCGGCACCCGAGCACCCGAAGGGGTCCCACTGCTTGCCGTCGTAATCGGCGACGCTGCGCGACCCACTGCCGTCGCCGCGGTAGACGGTGTGGCGGTACGTCGTGGCGTCTTCGCAGATGCCGTCGGCGCACGAGCCGAAGCTGGCGCCGGCGACCGGGATGGGGTTGTACGCGGTCGGCGGCTTGGTGGCGTTCTGCGGGTGCACGAACACGCGCACGGCGCCGCCGTCGGAGGGACCGTTCTGCACGCCCTTGGTGCCCGTGCTGTCCTTGCCGTCGGCGCCGTCGTGCTCGCCGCCGTCGAGGTTGTCATCCGCGCCAAGGCGAACGTCGACGCCGTTCGCCGCCACGTTGGCGATCGTGCCCGGGCGGTGCGGCACGTTCTGCTCGAGTTCCTCGGTGACCTTCTTCTTGTTGAGATCGCCGCGGATGTGCGCGCCTGTGCCGTGCGGGTTGGCGGCGTCGGTGCCGCAGTCGTTCCCCGTCCCACCGCCCGTGCCGTTGGTGTTGACCGCCGCGCAGAAGGCGTGCGGGAAGTTGTCCGACCCGGGCGAGCCTTCGCCGAACAGCCCCGGGTTGATGTTGGAGCCGCTCGGCATCTGGTCGACGCCCACCTCGGCGTAGCGGGTCCCGCCGCTCTCGACGTTGACCTTGAGGGTGTGGCACCCCGGCTGCGCCGCCGGCTGGTCGTAGGCGTCGGCACCGGGCGTGCAGTCCATTTCGTGGGGTGCGTACTCGCCGCCGCTGACGGCGACCGCGACCCCGCTCATGGCGAGGATGCCGATCACCGCCAGTACCTGCGCGACCACGACCCGACTGATGCTCTTCCGCAACGTGAATTCCCCCAACTCGGTTTGTGACAGTTACGTCACTTTCGCGGTCAACGCTATAGCGTCGCCCCGTGCGGCGCGCGGTCGGGATCCTGCTGGTGGCGGTGCTCGTGGGCGCGTGCGGCGGCGGTAACGGCGCGAAGAAGTCGAACGCCGCGGCCATCACGGCGGGTGAGACCGGACCGCTGGCGCCCGCGCTGCTCACGCAAACGCAGCTGCGGCAGGTGCCGGGTCTGTCGACGGCGGTGGTCACGTCGCTCACACAGACGACCTACTTCGCCGACCCCGATCCACGCGGTCCGTGCGGGGCCAAGGTTCCCGCGCTGTCGGTAAAGGACGCGGCGGGCGTCGCCATCAAGGCCGATGCGCTCCAGGCGGCTCAGATCGTCACGCGGCTCCCCGAGGGCACGGCCAAGAAGATCCTCGACGCCCGCATGGCCGACAGTACGGCCGGGTGCCCCGAGTTCGAGACGGTCACGCATCAGGGCGTGCATCAGCGCGTCCTGCTGGTGCGCATCGTGCGGCTGCACAAGGAGTTCGAGCAGGCGCTGGCCGTCGTCAACGCCATCAAGATCGGCAAGAGCGTGCGGGCGGCGACGCAGATCGACGTGCGGGACGGCAACGTGGTGTCTCGCATCGTCATCTTCACCAACGCGCCGATCGACAACGTGACCGTGCGCGGCGTTGCCTCGCTCATGGGCCAGAACCTGCACGCCCTCGACAGTTAGATTGCGCCGCCGTGGACTTCACTTTCTCCGCTGAGCAGGACGCGCTGCGCGACGTCGCCCGTTCGTTCCTGGCCGCCGAAGCGCCCGGCACCTACGTGCGGGCGATGATGGACGACGAGCGCGGGTTCACCGACGCCTTCTGGTCCAAGCTCGTCGACCTCGGTTGGGCTGGCCTCTTCGTCCCCGAGGCGAACGGCGGGTCGGGGCTCGGCATGCTCGAAGCCGTCGTCGTGGCCGAAGAGATGGGCAAGCTGCCGCTGCCGTCGCCGTGGTTGTCGTCGTCGGTGGCCGCCACGCTGACCGCGCTGCGCCTCGGCGACACCGCCGTGCTCGACGATCTCGCCGCCGGGCGCGTGCGCGGCACGCTCGCCGTCGAGGAGTCCGGCGAGCGCAACCCGCTCGAGTCGATCCATGTGACGGCGCGGCAATCGGCCGAGGGCTGGGTCCTCGACGGCGTGAAGCCGCTCGTGCTCGACGGTCACAGCGCCGATTTCGCCTACGTCGTCGCCCGTACAGACGACGACGGGCGCTTGGCGACCTTCGCCGTCGACAATCCCAACGGCACGCTCGTGCCGACGCTCGACGTCACCCGCAAGATGGCGCGCCTCACCCTCGACGGGCGCGTGGCGCGCCACGTCGGTCCCGCCGGTGACCAGACGGCGCTGCTGGCCCGCGTCATCGACGACATCGCCATCGTGCTGTGCGCCGAGACGGTGGGCGCGTGTGACCGCGCCGTCGAGATGGCGACGAACTACGCCGGCCTGCGCGTGCAGTTCGACCGCCCGATCGGCACGTTCCAGGCGATCCGTCACAAGATCGTCGACATGCTCCACCAACTCGAACTGGCGCGCGTGGCGACGCATTACGCCGCGTGGGCGAGCGACGCTGAAGGCACCGACGTCAACGCGGCGGCGCGTGAAGCCGCCGCCGCATCGGCGAAGGGCTTCGTCGGTGAAGCCGCCGCCATGATCACCGGCGAGAACATCCAGGTCCACGGCGGCGTCGGGTTCACGTGGGACGTCGATGCCCACCTGCTCTTCCGGCGCGTCAAGGCCAACGACGTGCTGTTCGGGCGCCAGGGCTGGCAGCGCCAGCGCCTCGCCGACCTGGTGCTCAGCGGCGCGGTATAGCCGTGCCGGAGCCCGGGCCGAACCTCGCCGGTAAGGACGTCACCGGCCTGAACGCGTCGGGGGCGCGCTTGCGCAACGTGTTCGCCCCCAACGCCAAGATCACCAGCGCCTATCTCGTGAACGCGTCGATCGAGGGCGACTTCGAGGGCGTGACGATGAACGGCGTGCTGGTGGCTCCGCTGATCGAGGCCGAGATCGAACGCCAGCACCCCGTGCTCAAGCAGTTGCGCACGCTGCGCACCGCCGACGAGTTGCGGGCCAACCTCGAGGTCGCCTTCGGCCTCTGGGACGCGCTCATCGAGCGGGCGTCGGCGCTCGACGAAGTGACCGTGCATGCCCACGTCGATCTCGAGTGGTCCTTCGTCGAGACGCTGCGCCACCTCGTCTACGCCACCGACGCGTGGTTCCGCCACGTCGTCCTCGACCTGCCCGAGCCGTATCACGCGCTGGCGCTGTCGCACACCGAGGCGCGGGGCCACGACCCGGGCATCGACCTCGACGCGTCACCGTCGCTCGCCGAGGTGGTCGCGGTATGGCGCGCCAACCAGGACGAGCTACGCGCCTTCGCGGCGACGCTCACCGACGACGACCTGGCGACGCGTTACGAAGCCAAGGCGTCACCGGGTCACCCCTATGGCGACCACAGCGTCCGCACCGTCTTCTGGGTCGTCAACAACGAGCTGTACTGGCACTCGACGTACGCCACCCGCGACCTCGACGCGTTAACGGCGGGCTAGCGAGTCAGCGCCGTCCCACGACGCCATAGCGAGAACGCGGTTCCCGATTCGCCGTCATGAGTTGTGAGTGTCCGCGGGACACTCGTCCACAACGTGCGGTGTAGAGGAGTCTGCAATGCAGACTGTCGCGGGATCGCTTCTGTGTTACGAAACCTCGTCGGATGCTCCGCACTACCGCAGTTCGCGCCACTCGCTCACGCCTGTGGACGAGTCTCTCGCCGAGACTCGTACGCGGGTCGTGTAAGCCGCGAGCGCGAGACCGGCACCTGCTGTTGCGAAAAAGGCGGTTCCGCGGAACCGCTTTGGGGTCGCGACGTCCCCGCGGGGACGCTTTCCTGGTCTGCATCAACCGCACATCGCGGCACTTAGGCGCTCTCGACTTTCGCGTGCAGTTGGGGACGCTGGAGGCACTTCACCGAAGGCTCTCACGTCCCTAACTGCACGTCGAAGCCCCGAGCGGCAACCCACGCACGAATGCCGGATCTCGCGCTCTTGACCTATGCGACGCGCGACCTCGACGCGTTAGCGGCCGGGTAGGTCTTTCTTGACGACTTTGCCGGTGGCGTTGCGGGGGAGTTCGTCGACGAAGGTGATGCGGCGGGGAACCTTGTAGTCGGCGAGGTGCTCGGCGGCGAAGGCCTTGATGTCGTCCTCGCTCGCAGCGGCGCCGTCGACGAGCACGATCCAGGCGCCCACGTCTTCACCCAGCACGTCGTGGGGGATCGACGCGACGGCGGCTTCTTGCACCGCCGGATGCTCGTACAGGACGGCTTCGACGTCGGTGGCGTGGATGTTGTTGCCGCCGCGGATGATGACGTCCTTGGCGCGCCCGACGATGTAGAGGAAGCCGTCCTCGTCGAGGTAGGCGAGGTCGCCCGAGTGCAGCCAGCCGTCGCGCCACGTGGCGGCGGTCGCGTCGGCGTCGTTGAAGTATTCGCGCTCGCGCCCGGGGTTGCGCACCACGAGTTCACCGATGGCGCGCGCCGGCAGTTCGTCGCCGGTCACCTCGTCGACGATGCGGAACTCCGTCGGCGGCATCGGCTTGCCCACGGAACCGACGCGCTTGTCGCGTTCCTCCTCGGGCATGAAGCAGAACGCGGGGCCGGCCTCGGTCATGCCCCAGGCGTTGGACACCATCGCCTGGGGCAGCTTGTCCTGGAGGATCTTCACGGTGCCGGGGGCGACGGGCGCGCTGCCCAGCGAGCAAATGGTGAGCGACGACAAGTCGGCGCCCTCGAAGCGGGGCGACGCGATCAACAACTCGGCCATCGCCGGCACGATGAAGGTGGCGCGCGGCTTGCGTTGCTCGACGACGTCGAACCAGGCGTCGACGTCGAACTTGGGCATGTACAGCAACGCCATGCCCAGCTTCATCGGGTTGTAGGTCGAGGCGATGCCGGCGAAGGTGAACATCGGCGACGCGTGCAGCCAACCCTTCGTCGTGTAGCGCGCCGGCATGCCGTTGGGCACCATGGCGATGTTGCCGTGGCGCACCACAACGCCTTTGGGCCGGCCGGTCGTGCCCGACGTGTACATCACGTCCGCCATGTCGGTGCTCTCCAGCGGCACCTGGTAGTCGGAGTCGTCGCCGTCGCAGATCAGCGCACCGGCGCGCAGCACGACTTTGGCGCCGGAGTGTTCGAGCAACGCGTCGCGCTCGCGCTCGACGAGGCGAGTGTTGAGCGGCACCGCCACCGCACCCGCCTTGTGCACCGCCGAGTACGCCACCAGGAAGTCGAAGGGCGCCTCGGGTCCGATCACGATGGCGACGCGGTCGCCCTTGTCGACGCCCTGCGCGCTGATCCAGCGCGCCAGCTGGTTCGAGCGCCCGTTCCACTGCTGAAACGTCATCTCTTCGTTGGTGGTGACGTTGATGGCCGCGGCGCGCTCGGCGAAGTTCTCGGCCATGGCGCGCAGCTGGTCGGTGAGCAGTTCGGCCACGGCTAGTTCGCTTCGGGATCGCGGGGCAGGCCGAGCAGGCGCTCGCCGATGACGTTGCGCTGGATCTCGCTCGTACCACCGGCGATGGTGAGGCAGCGGTTGCCGAGGAAGCCGAAGGTCCACTGTTGCGCCCGGCCCACGGTTGTCGCCCCTTCGGGGCCGAGCAAGCCGAGCCCGAACTCCTGCGTGCGCTGGTCGTGCTCGACGCCGAGCAGCTTGCGCACCGACGCTTCGGGGCCCGGCTTGGCGCCGCTCACGCTGCGGTGGGTCGAGCGCAGGCCGAGCAGGGCGACGGTGTGTGACTCGGCGACGAGGGCGCCGAGGTCGGCCTCGTGGCCGCTCATGTTGATGTCCGCGCACAGCATCAGCAGCGCTTCGATGCCGCCGCCGAACGACGAACCGCTGCCCATGGCGACGCGCTCGTTGGCGAGGGTGGTGCGCGCCAGCGGCCAGCCGCCGTCGACCTCGCCGATGACTGCGTCGTCGGGCACGAACACGTCGTTCATGAACACCTCGTTGAACATCTCGAGGCCCGTCATCTCCTTGAGCGGGCGGATATCGAGACCGGGCGACTTCATGTCGACGATGAAGTACGTGATGCCGAGATGCTTCGCCGCGTTGGGGTTCGTGCGCGCCAGGCACATACCCCAGTCGGCCTCGCGGGCGAACGACGTCCACACCTTCTGGCCGTTGAGCAACCAGCCGCCGTCGGTCTTGGTGGCGGTCGTCTTGAGCGCGGCGAGGTCGCTGCCGGCTTCGGGTTCGCTGAACAGCTGACACCAGTTGATCTCGCCGAGCAGTGTCGGGCGCACCCAGCGTTCCTGCTGCGCCGGCGTGCCGTGCGCCGCGATCGTCGGCGCCGCCCACGCGCCGATCTGGAGGTTGGGCCGGCGGATCTTGCGGGCCGCGAACTCTTCGTCGATCACGAGTTGCTCGACGGCCTGCGCGTTGCGCCCCCACGGCTCGTCCCAGTGCGGCACGAAGTAGCCGCCGTCGACGACCTTGGCCCGTTGCTCGTCGCGGGGCAGCGCCGCGACCTCGTCGGCGAATGCGGCGATCGCGGGGCGGACGCGCTCGGCTTCGTCCGGCAGGTCGACGCTGAGGTGCCGGCGCGCGCCCTTGAGCGCGGCGTCGGCAACGACGCGTTGCCACGGTTCGGCGCCACCGAGCAACTGGCGGGTGGCGACGGCGCGGCGGAGATAGAAGTGGGCGTCGTGCTCCCACGTGAAGCCGATACCGCCGAGAACCTGGATGCAGTCCTTCGTGACCTGCACGGCGTTGTCGAGCCCGACGGCGGCAGCGGCCGCGGTCGACAAGCGCTGCTCGTCGTCGCTGGCGGTGTCGAGCGCGATCGCCGCGTCCCACGCCCCGGCGCGGATCTGTTCGGTCGCCGCCAGCATGTTGGCGCATCGATGCTTGACGCCCTGGAACTGGCCGATCGGGCGGCCGAACTGCTTGCGCACCGCGGCGTATTCGGCGGCGGTGTTGACGCACCAGCCGGCGACGCCGGCGAGGTCGGCGGCAAACAGAGTGGCCGTGAGCGCCTTCACCCAGCCGCGGTGGACCGCGAGCGGCACGACGTCGTCGAAGGTGATCGTGGCGAGGGGCTGGGTGAAGTCGAGCGACTCGACGTCTTTGGTGCCGTGGATGCGGGCGAACCCGAACCCGTCTTGCCACGGCACGACGATGTAGCGGGCGCCGTGGCCGCACAGCGCGAACTGGCCGTCGAGCGAAACCGTCGCCCACTCTTGGCCGGTGGCGAGTTCGCGCACGACGTCGTCGTGACCGCCCGCGGCGTGGAGCACGGCGCTCGCCCAAATCGTGGCCAGCATCGGACCGGGCGCACAGGCGCGCCCGAATTCTTCGAGCACGATCGCCGCTTCCAGAAACCCGAAGCCCGAGCCGCCCACGCTCTCGGGCAGGTGCAGCCCCAGCCAACCCAGCTCGCCGATGTCGTTCCAGTACGGCGGCAGGGTGCCCGGCGGCGCCGTCACGTACGTGCGCACGACCGTCGAGCCGATATTGGCGTCGGCGAACCGGCGGACCGTTTCGGCCAGGGCCACGTGGTCCTCGCCAATGGCGATCGACATCACGGCCGTGCGTGGGGCGAGCGGAGCGAGGGGCCCCCACGCTGACGGAGGAGGGCGGGGGTGGGGCCCCGCCCGGGGAACCGAAGATCATCTAACACGGGCGTCACATTACGATCCGAGGCGATGCCGATTCACTACGAACAGCTCGGGGGGCACGTCGCTCGCATCACCATCGACCGTCCCGAGGCGCGCAACTCGATGGACCTGTACCACTTCCGCGACCTCGCCAACGCGTGGCGCCGCTTCCGCGACGACCCCGACGACTGGGTGGCGATCGTGACCGGCGTCGAGGGCCACTTCATGTCCGGTGCCGACCTCAAGACCTATATACCCCAGATCACGGAACTCCAGGCCGAGATCCAGAAGGGCGGCGTCGACGAGATCGACGGCTGCAAGCTGCGCGACGGCACCGACGCCGTGCTGCGCAGCCTCAAGATCTACAAGCCGATCATTGCGGCGGTCGACGGGCCGTGCGTGGCCGGCGGCATGGAGATGCTCGGCGGCGTGGACATCCGCATCGCCACCGAACGCGCCGTCTTCGGCGTGATGGAACCCAAGCGCGGGCTGTTCGCCGGCGGCGGCACGACGGTCCGCCTCCCGGCGCAGATCCCGTTTCCCGCCGCGATGGAGTTCCTGCTGACTGCCGAGGCGTTCCCGGCGCGGCGCTGCCTCGAACTCGGCCTCCTCAACGAGATCGTCGAGGTCGACGAACTCGCCGAGCGCGCCGTCGACTGGGCCACGCGCATCAACGCCAACGCGCCGCTCGCCGTGCAGGCGACGAAGGAGTCGGTGCTGCGCGGCATGGCCGCGGGGACGCAGAAGGAAGCCTTCGCCATCGAGTCCGAACTTGCCGGCAAGATCTTCTCGAGCAACGACGCCAAGGAAGGCCCCAAGGCGTTCGCCGAGAAGCGCGAACCGAACTGGAGCGGTACGTGACGATGGCCGTTGACCCGCGGAGTCCCTGCATCATCGGCGTCGCCCAGCGCACGGTGCACCCCGGAGAGGGCCCGTCGCCCGAACCGCTGGCGCTGTGGGACGACGTGTGCCGGCGCGCCGCGGCCGACGCGCAGGCCAAAGGCGACGTGCTCGCGGCGGCCGACTCGTTGCAGATCGTCTACTGCATGGCGTGGTCCTACGACGCGCCCGTCGACCGGCTGGCCGACTCGCTCGGGATCGCGCCCAAGCACCGCTTCTATTCGGGCATCGGCGGCACCACGCCGCAGGTGCTCGTCGACGACGCCGCCGAAGCGATCATCCGAGGCGACATGGACCTCGCCGTCATCACCGGCGCCGAAGCGCTCGAGACCAAGCGCCAGGCCAAGAAGGCGGGCGAGCGCCTGCCGTGGTCGTTCAAGGCGGAGAAGCCGCCACCCTTTCCGTTCGAAGCGCCGTTCCATCCCGCCGAGACCGCGCACAACGTGTTCCAGGCGTGGCTGACGTTCCCGGTCTTCGACGTGGCCCGCCGCGCCCGGCTCGGCACGGCACCCGACGCCTACCGCCAGCAGATCGCCGAGTTGCTGGCGCCGATGTCCGAGGTGGCGGCGACCAACCCGTATGCCTGGTTCCCCAAGGCGCGCACCGTCGACGAGTTGCGCGACGCCACGCCGGAGAACCGCTTCGTCGGCTACCCCTACACCAAGTACGAGATCTCGGTGATGGACGTCGACATGGCGTCGACCGTCATCGTGGCCTCGCACGCGAAGGCCGACGAACTCGGCGTGCCGGTGGATCGGCGCGTCTACCTGCGCGGCTGGTGTTACGCCACCGACCCGGTCTACGTCGCCGAGCATGAGGATCTTTCGGCGTCGCCGGCGATGCGAGCGGCGGCCGCCGAAGCGCTGCGCGGTGCCGGCATCGGTGTCGACGACGTCGCCCACCTCGACCTGTACTCGTGCTTCGCGTCGTCGGTGCACCTCGCCTGCGATGCCCTCGGCATCGCCCCCGACGACCCGCGGGGCCTGACCGTCACCGGTGGCCTGCCCTTCGCCGGCGGCGCCGGCAGCAACTACATGCTCCACTCGATCGCGGCGATGGTCGACGTCCTGCGCGCCGATCCGGGTTCGAACGGTCTGGTGACCGGCGTCGGGATGCACATGACGAAGCACTGCTACGCGGTGTATTCGACGGATCCCGGCGACGTCGTGTCGCCGACGGCACCGCCCGCGCCCGCCACCGTTCCCATCACCGACGTGCACGCCGGGCCGGTCACCGTGGCGAGCTACACCGTCGCCCACGGCCGCGACGGCGCGCCGGAGTGGGGCCTCGTCATCGGTGACGTCGGCGACGGCTCGCGCGCCTACGGCAAGGTCGAAGATGCGGCGTTGCTCGCCGAGATGGAAGCCCGCGAGTTCGTGGGCGAAACAGTCGCACTGGTTCCCGCCGACGGTGGCGTCAACCTCGTGAAGGCCCAGTAAAGGACACCGCCATGGAAGTTCGTGAAGCAGTCATCGTCGACGTCGTGCG
>DASZWD010000016.1 GCA_035546775.1 Acidimicrobiales bacterium | reverse complement strand
CGCCCAGTTCGGCGTGTGCTTTCGGTTTGCGGGGTTAGCCGCGGGCCTTCAATGCTTCGATGAGCTTGGGCATGACCTTGTGGACGTCGCCCACGATGCCGAGATCGGCGATCTGGAGGATGGGCGCTTCCTGGTCCTTGTTGATCGCCACGATGTTCTTCGAGCCCTTCATGCCGACCATGTGCTGAGTGGCGCCCGAGATACCGCAGGCGATGTACAGCGTCGGCTTGACGGTCTTGCCCGTCTGGCCGACCTGGTAGGCGTAGGGCACCCAGCCGGCGTCGACTATGGCACGCGACGCGCCGGGCGCACCGTGGAGCAGCTTCGCCAGGTCTTCGACCATCTGGTAGTTCGCCGCCTCGCCGAGGCCACGGCCACCCGACACGACTACCGCGGCCTCGTCGAGCTGCGGTCCGGTGCGCTCTTCGACGTGGCGCTCGTTGACGACGGGTGCGTTGGTCGCCCCCGTCTCGGGAACGGCGAGGCTCTGCACCGTGGCGCTGCCCCCGTTCGGCTCCGCCGCGAACGACTTGGGCCGCACGAGGTAGATGAACGGGCCGCTGCCGGTGAAGGTCGCCTGCACGATCGTCGAGCCACCGAAGATGGCGTGCGACGCCACTGGCGGATCGCCGGCGTCGAGGCCGACGACGTTGGTCAGCACCGGCTTGTCGAGCTTGGCCGACAGGCGACCGGCGACGTCACGACCGTCGTAGGACTGGCCGATGAGGAGGATGTCAGGACCGTTGCCGGCCTCGATGGCCGCAGCGATCGCCGCAGCCACCGGCACGCCGGCGAGCGACTGACCGAGGTCGCCGAGGTCGTGGACAACCGACGCACCGTGGGCGCCGAGGTCGCCGGCCAGCGACGCCACATCGGCGCCCCAGGCGACGGCTTCGACGTCGCCGAGCTCACGCGCCTTGGTGAGCAGTTCGAGGGAGAGCGACGAGACCTTGCCGTTCGCCGCCTCCGCGAGCACCCAAACCTTCGCCACTTAGATCACCTTCAGCTGGTCGAGGAACGCAATGATCTTCTCGTGGGCGTCGCCTTCGTCGACGACGATCTCGCCTGCCTTGCGCTCTTCGGCTGCGGCCACGTTGGTGATGTTCTGACCCGAGCCGGCGGCGCCAACCGCGCCGGCGTCGACCCCGAGGTCGGCGACGGTCAGCTGGTCGAGCGGCTTGCCCTTGGCGGCCATGATGCCCTTGAAGGACGGGTAGCGGGGCTCGACGACGCCGGCGGTCACGGTCACCAGCGCCGGGAGCGGGCAGGTGACTTCGTCGTAGCCGGCTTCGGTCTGGCGCTGCACCTTGACGTTCGAGCCGTCGACCTCGATGTGCTTGGCGAAGGTCACCGCCGGCAGGTCGAGCAGCTCGGCGATCTGCACCGGCGTGGTGCCGGTGTAGCCGTCGGTCGACTCGGTGGCCGCCAGGATCAGGTCGTATTCGTTGCGCTTGATGGCGGCAGCGAGGACCTTGGCGGTGCCGAGCGCGTCCGAGCCCTTGAGCGCATCGTCGGAGACCAGCGTGGCCTTCTCGGCGCCCATGGCGAGGGCGGTGCGCAGACCGGCCGTCTCGCCGTTCGGCGCCATCGACACGAGCGACACCGAGCCGCCACCGGCGGCCGTCACGAGCTGCAGGGCCATCTCGACGCCGTACATGTCCGAGTCGTCGATGATGAGCTTGCCGGAACGGTCAAGGAAGTTATCGGGACCCAACGAGCCAGGATTGGCGGGGTCCGGGATCTGCTTCACGCAGACAACGACGTTCATGGGGCAGGAGTCTTGCCGATTCTCGGTGGGCCGCACCAAACCGGGTTACTTGCCGGTAGCGTCGAGCCGTGAACGTGCGCGGAAAGCGGGTCGTCGTCACCGGAGCGTCGCGGGGCATCGGCGCCGATCTCGCCCGCCGATTCGCGTCGGTCGGTGCTCGCGTCGTCCTGGTCGCTCGCGGAGCCGACGCGATCGAAAAGCTGGCGGCCGATCTCGACGGCGAGGCCCACCCGTGCGACCTCGGCGACCGTACGCAGCGCGACGGCCTCATTCGGCGCATCGAGGCGCACGGGCCGATCGACGTGCTCGTCAACAACGCCGGTCTCCTCGACACGACCGCGTTCGACGCGATGGATCCGGCCTCGATCGACGCGCTCATCGACGTGAACCTCCACGCGCCGATCCAGCTGACCCGTGCTGCGCTGCCTGGGATGCTGGCGCGGCGCACCGGGCGCATCGTCGACATCTCGTCGATGGCGGGCTCGTCCTGCCTCCCCGGCGTCGCGGTCTACGGCGCGACGAAAGCGGGCTTGAGTCACTTCAACGGCTACATGCGCGCCGAGCTCGCCGGCACCGGCGTGTCGACCACGCTCGTCGAGCTCGGCCCCGTCGACAACGAGATGGGCAACAGCCTCGACGCCCACGGCCCGATGCACCGGTCCCTCGATCGGCTGCGGGCGCTGCGCCTGGTGAAGGAGTTGCCACCCGAGCGCGTCGCCCGCGCCATCGTGCGCGCCGTCGAGCGCGACGACACCTACCTGCGGATGCCCAAGCGCGCCGCCGCCTTCCCCGTCATCGCGACGGTGCCGCGCCAACTGGGGCGAGTCCTCCTCGCCGGCGTCGACGTGAAAGCATCGGAGACCGATGCCTCGCGTCCTCCTGCTGTGTAACCCGTCCGCGTCGTCGGTCACCCCGCGCGCTCGCGTCGTCATCCAGGCGGCGTTCGGCGCCGAGGCCGACGTCACGGTGGCCGAGACGAGTCGTCGCGGCCACGCCACGCGGCTGGCGCAGGGCGCGGCGGCGAACGGCACCGACGTCGTCGTCGTGCTCGGCGGCGACGGCACCCTCAACGAGGCGGCCAACGGACTCGTCGGCTCGGCGACGGCACTCGCGGCGCTGCCGGGCGGGTCGACCAACGTGTTCGCCCGCACCATCGGCTTGCCCAACGACCCGATCGAGGCGACGGGCGCACTCATCGAGGCGCTGCGCGCCGGCAAGCGCAAGCGCGTTGGACTCGGCAACGCCAACGGCCGCTACTTCACGTTCCACGTCGGCGCCGGCTTCGACGCCGCCGTCGTCGAGGAGGTCGAGAAGCGCTCGTCGCTCAAGCGCTACGCCGGCAACCCGCTGTTCGTGTACGCGGCGTTCCGCACGTGGTTTCGCGGCTTCGACCACAAGACGCCGGCGTTCGCCGTCCACCACGCCGACGGCACGATCATCGACGACGGGTACTTCTCGATCTGTCAGAAGACCGACCCCTACACGTACCTCGGACGACGGCCGCTGTCGCTAGCGCCTGAAGCGACGCTCGACTCGGGACTCGCCGTCACGACGCTGCGCTCGATGAGCTTCGCGACGATCATCGGCGCGGCCGGCTCGGCGATGGGGTCGGGCCGCCACCTCCGGCGGTCGCACCGCATCGACCGCCGCGTCGACGTCGACTCGCTCACCCTCGTCGGCCACCGCAAGTTCCCGTACCAACTCGACGGGGAGTTCGTCGGTGAAGTCGACCGCCTCGAATTGCGCTACCAGCCTGACTGCCTCGACCTCGTGGTCCCCTAAGGACGCACCGTCTGCACCGCCAACGCCACGTCGTTGGTGATGATGGCATTCACGCCGAGGTCGGCGAGGCGGCGCATCTCGACCGGGTCGTCGACCGTCCAGGTGTTGATCACGACGCCGGCGTCGCGGGCCGCGTCGGCCAACTCGGCCGTGACCGTCGTGTGGTGCGGATGGATGGCGCCGTGGCCGTGCTCGACGACGGTGCCGAGCGCTTGCAGTTGGTCGTAGGCAGAGATCGTCAACCAGCCCGTGGCGATCGACGGATCGGCGGCACGCACGGCGTTGATGGCGGCGAGACCGAAGCTCGACACGACGACGCGATCGGCGATCTTCAGGCGGCGTACCAGCGCCACGACGCCGGCGGCGACGCGCTCTTCGGGGTCGAAGTCCGGGTCGATCGGCACGTTCTTGATCTCGATGTTGACCAAGCCCGGGCACACTTCCAGCGCCGCCTCGAGGTGCGGCACGTACAGCGGCACTTCCATCTCGTTCGACTCGACGATCAGTCGTCCCGTCACGACGGCGGCATCGTGGTGCACGACCAGCGCGCCGTCCTTGGTGCGGCGCACGTCGAGTTCGACCCCGTCGGCGCCGAGTTCGAACGCACGGGTGAAGGCTTCGAGCGTGTTCTCGTGCGCCTCCGCCGACGCACCGCGGTGTCCGAGAATCTTCATCGCGTGTTCAGCAGCGGGATGCGAAGTTCGACAACGGTTCCGTTGTCCGAGCGAATGTCGATCGTCCCCTTCAGCTGGCTCGTAACAAGGTTGGTGACGATCGACAAGCCGAGGCTGTCGGTGGACTCCGGGGTGAAGCCCTCGGGCAGTCCCTCGCCGTTGTCGCGCACCTCGACGTCGAGGTCGTGCCCGTCGTTGTGGAGCTTGAGCGTGACGAGCCCGTAGGCGTCGTCGTCGCCACTGTCTTCGGGGAAGGCGTGCTCGCTGGCGTTCTGCAGCAGTTCCGAGATGACCACCGCCAGCGGCGTCGCCACCTCGGCGTGCAACTCGCCGGCGTCGCCTTCGATCCGGAACTCGACGTGGCGACCGCCGACGACGGACTCCTCGGCCATGCGCACGAGGTCGCGCACGACGTCGCCGAAGGCCACCTGGTCCCCCGGGTCCATCGACAACACTTCGTGGACGCGCGCAATCGAACGAATCCGGCGTTCCGCTTCCTTCAACGCCGCCTTGCCATCGGGCGACGGCAAGCGGCGCGCCTGCAGCCGCAGCAGCGACGAGATCGTCTGGAGGTTGTTCTTCACGCGGTGGTGAATCTCGCGAATGCTCTCGTCCTTCGAGAGCAGCAGGCGGTCACGGCGGCGGATATCGGTGACGTCGCGCAACAACACCAGCCCACCGGTCACGTCACCGCGATGCAGCAACGGCAAGCAGCGCAACTGCACGACCACGTCGGGTGCCCGCTCGACTTCTTCGGTTACGGGCTTGCCGGCGAAGAAGGCGCGGCTGACGGCGGTCTCTTCGACGCCGACGTCGTCGAGACGGCTGCCCGTCACGTTGGCGTGGATGCCCATGCGGTGCAGCGCGTTGACGGCGTTGGGTGACGCGTATTCGATGCGGCCCGACGCGTCGAGCACGATGGCGCCGTCGCCGACGCGGGGCGTGTCCTCGCCCACGTCGTCCTCGGTGGCGAAGGGGTACTCGCCGCGCACGATCATGCGGGCGAAACGCTCGAACGTGTCGCCGTAGACGCGCTCGAGCGCCCCCGGCCGCCGCGTCGCCGACAGGGGGGCCTCGCGGGTCATCACGGCGATCACGTTGCCGTCGCGGCGCACCGGGATGCCCTGCATGCGCACGCGGTCGGCGAGCTCTCCGAGTCCGACCTCGCCCTCGACGATCTCGCCGGAGCGGAACGCGCGGGCGACGACGGGCCGGTCGGCCTCGGGGATCCTGCGCCCGACGAGGTCGTCGTGGTGCAGCGTCTGGCTCGTGCTCGGGCGCATCTGGCCCAGCACGACGAAGTCGTCGTCGGTTGCTTCGGCCAGCAGTACGAGGTCACCGAAACACAGGTCGGCGAGCATGCCCCAGCCGCGGATCAGACGCTGGAGATGGTCGATGGCGTCGTCGCTGAGTTTGGTGTGCGCGCGGGCCAATTCGGCGAGCGTGGCCACCGATTACCAGATCTTCTCGCCGAGGTGCAGCAGGCCGCCGAGATCGGTGATGTCGGTCTCGAAGTAGGGCACCGCGGCGACCACGTCGGGCGACGCGGCCAACTCGGCGCGCTGTTCGGCTTCGCGTTGGGCGACCACCGAGAACCGAAGGTAGCTATCGGCGATCTCGTCGAGCACCCGCGCCACGTCGGCGTCGTCCTCGCCGTCCTTCACCACGGCTGCCGCCAGCTGCTTCGCCTCGCCCGGGATGCGCTCGGCGACCCGGTACGACTCGGGATCGAGAAAGTACGCCGGCAGCACCTTGTTCAACACGATGGCGCCGAGGTGCAGCTTGCGCGCGCCGAGTTGTTCGAGAAAGAACTCGGCCTCGTCGAGTGGTGCCGCTTCGAGCGTCGACACGACGACGAACGTCGAGCGCCTGTCGCGCAAGAGCGCCGACACCGCGCGGGCGCGCTCGACAAAACCGTCGTACATCGACTGGAAGAGGATGAAGAACTCCGCGATGTCCTGGAGGAACTGCGTGCCGAGGATCCGGTCGGCCACTTGGTAGAACGGCTTGCTCGCCATGCTCACCAACCGCGACCGGTAGGGCGCGATGAGCAGGCGCAGGAAGCGGCTGGTGAAGAACTCCGCCATGCGCTCGGGGGCGTCGAGGAAGTCGACGGCGTTGCGCGTCGGCGGCGTGTCGACGATCACGAGGTCGTAGGTGCCGCTGGCATGGATCTCGTAGAGCCGCTCCATGGCGATGTAGTCGTGGCTCTGCACGAAGCGACCGGCGAAGTTTTGGTAGAGCTTGTTCTCGAGAATCGCGTGCTCGGTGGCGCGGTCCGGCGCGTGTCGCTTCACCAGGTCGTCCCAGCTCTGACGGGTGTCGAGCATGGCGGCGTACAGCTCGCCGCGCGGCTTCACCCCTGCCGCTTCGAACGCCGATTCGGGCACGCGCCGCTCCACGTTGCCGAACCCCTGGAGGCCGAGGGCGTTGGCCAAGCGGCGCGCCGGATCGACAGTGAGGACCAGCACCTTGCCGCCATGACGTGTCGCCGCCAGCGCGCCGAGCGCCGCCGCCGTCGTCGTCTTGCCAACGCCGCCCGACCCGCAGCACACGACGATCTCCTTGGCCGCCAGGAGCTGTTCGATCGATCCGGCGCGCGCCATCAGTAGCCCAACTCCGCGGACAAGGCAGCGGCGACCATGCGCGTCGCCCGCATGCCGTGGGTGCGCATGAACAGATACGGCACGTACAGCATCGGCACGCGGCGGTCGAGTTCCGAACGCAGGCGCTCGAGGTGTTCGGCACTTCCGCGGCGTAGGGCGACGGCCAGCGACGCGCCTTCCATCAGGTAGTCGACCGAGCCGCCGGCCGCTGCCCCGATTTCGGCGCGACGCTCGGGCGTGTTGAGGGCGTCGAACAACTCCTCCTCGCGCCGACCGAACAACTCGGGCAGCACGCGGTTGATCACGACGGCCGCGAGGTCGACGTTGGTTTCCGTGTCCAGCCGCGCCGCCAGCTCGAGCGTTTCGTTGACCGGCATCTCCTCGGGCGTCGCCGTGACGATGAGTCCGGTGATCGCCGGATCACCGAGGATTTCGAGCATCCAGTCCGTCTGCTGGCGGATGAGGCCGACGGACACGAGCTCGTTGATCGATTGCGGCGCGGTGAGTTGGCCGACGATGTGGCCCGACGCGACCGCGTCGACGACGATGAGGTCCCAGTGCTGCTCGCGCACCTCCCACACCATCTTGCCGATGGTGAGGATCTCGCGGACGCCGGGCGCGGCGGTCGCCACGTATTCGAAGATGCGGTTGAGCGGGCCGATGCGCACCAGGAGCGGCAGGCGCAGCTGAAGGCTCAAGTACTCCTTTAGCGACTCCTCGCTGTCCATCGACATGGCGAAGAGGTTGGGGCTGACCTCGCGTGGCTCGAATTTGGTCGGGCCGCATTCGAGAAAATGCGAAAGGTTGCCCTTGGCGTCAAGCTCGCACACAAGCGTGCGCTTGCCACGGTCGGCGGCGAGCTGCGCCAGCGCCGCGGCCGTAGTGGTCTTGCCCACGCCACCCTTACCGGTGACGATGAGCAGGCGCCGATCCAGCAGATCAGCGGGTGCTGGCATTAGGCGCCGAAGCCGACCTTCCGGTCCGCGTTCGACCGACCGAGCTCGACGTAGGCAATGCGGTCGGAGGGCACGCCGACGGTCTTGCCCTTGCGATCGGTGAGCCACAGCACCGGGTTGGTGCCCGACACGGCCGCGTCGATCAGCTTGGAGATCTCGTCGCGGTTCGTCTCGTCGGGCAGCTCGACCTCGAGCTCCTTGCCTGTGTAGATGACACCAATGCGGACGTCCACGACCTCTACTCCTCGTCTACCGGAACAGCCACGCTATTCCATCGCCCCCACCCCGGCGTTCGTCGGCGGAAGGCCAGCCAGCTGGCACACACCAGCATCGTCGCGACTGCCGTCCACTGACTGCCGGTGAGGCCGGTGCCGTGCGTGACGTCGACGCGGAACCAGTCCTCGACGAAGCGGTTGAACCCGTAGAACACGCCGAACACGAGGATGAGGAAGCCGTCGTAACGCGGCGTGCGGCGCAGCCACAGCAGCACGGCCAGGACCACGAGCGTGAGCACGAGGTCGTACAGCGCGGGTTCGTGCACGGCGTGGCCGGGACCGGCGATGCAGGGCACGGCCGTGGCGACGTTCGCCGCCGGGCACCTGTAACCGAGGAAGAAGTGCGTCGCCTTGCCGAGGTGGTCCCACACGATGAGGTCGCCGACGCGCCCGATGATGACGCCCACCGCCATGCCCGGCGCGGCGGCGTCCATCGTCTGCCAGAACGACAGCTTCCGTTTGCGCATCTCGGGCAGCGCCAAGAGGATCGCCCCGGCAAAGCCACCGAGCAACGAGATGCCGCCGTGCCAGATCTTGAAGATCTCGAGCGGTGAACTCGTGTAATCGCCGATGTGGTTGAGGACGTAGGCGACTCGGGCGCCGATGATGGCGCCGATGGCGGCGCGCACGAGCAGTGCACTGACGTCGTCGCCCGTGATCCCCTTTTTCTCCGCGGCCGGCAACATGACCCGGGCGCCGATCAGGAAGCCGATGGCGATGCCCATCCCGTGCGGCGACAGCCGAAACGGCCCGATGTCGATATGGACCAGCGGGTGGTACGAGATGTACGCCAGCAGAGCGAGCACGTGCAGTGTTTAGTGCCACACCCTGTTGCCATACTCATCGCCATGAGTTATGCGCAGGCGCACTCGGCGCTTCGGGTGGCCAACGGGAAGTGGCCGCTGGTCGAGCGGGCGGCGCGAGAAGACGCCGAGGCGGTGGCGCTGGCGCCCTTCGCCACCCGGGCCGACGGGGCCGGCGACCGCGCCGTGGCCGAGGATCCCGACCGCTTCCGCACCTGTTTCGAACGCGACCTCGACCGCATCAAGCACAGCCGTCCGTTTCGCCGGCTTGCCGGTAAATGCCAGGTATTCATCGCCCCCGACGACGATCACCTGCGCAACCGGCTCACCCACGCCATCGAGGTCGCCCAGGTGGCGGTCGGCATCGCCCGTCCCGCCGGGTTGAACGTCGCCCTCACCGAGGCCGCGGCGCTCGGCCACGACTGCGGCCACGGCCCGGCGGGCCACGCGTCCGAAGAGGCGCTGTCGCCCTACGCCGTCGGCGGCTACCACCACGCCGTCTACGGCGCCGACGTCGTGCTGCGGCCGCTCAACCTCTGTGCCGAGACACTCGACGCCATCCGCAACCACAGCTGGAACCGCCCGGCGCCGGTCACGCCCGAAGGCGAAGTGGTGGCGTGGGCTGACCGCATCGCCTACGTGTGCCACGACTTCGAAGACGCCGTGCGCGCTGGCATCGTGCGCGCCACCGATCTCCCCGACGAGGTGGCCGACGTGGTGGGCGTGCGCCGCTCGCGCCAGCTCGACGCGTTCATCACCTCGGTGCTGCGCACGATCGAGGACCACGGCGTGATCGGCATGCAGACCGCCGAAGCCGAAGCGCTCGCCGCGTTCCGGTCGTTCAACTTCGAGCGCATCTACCTGCGCCCCGACTCCGTCGACCAGGCCGAGCGCGTCATCGAACTGCTGCGGGCGCTGACCGACTGGTTCATCGCCCGGCCGACCGCACTCGGCCTCGACCCCGGCAGCCGCGAGTCCGAGATCGTCGCCAGCGCGGTGCAACACGTCAGCGGGATGACGGATCGGTACGCGCTGAGCCTCGCCGTCGAGCACCTCGGCTGGGACCCAGCCAAGCTGCCGCGCGGCGCCTGAGCCTCAGCCCAGCTTCAGTTCGCTGCGGTAGACCCGCGTGGCGCCGAGGTCCACGACGCGCTGCGCCAGGGCACGGAACGCCTGTGCCGCTTCGCTGTCGGGGTTGCTCACCGTGATCGGCTCGCCGTGGTCGCCGCCCTCACGCAACTCGGGCACGAGCGGGATCTGGCCGAGCAGCGGT
This sequence comes from Acidimicrobiales bacterium, assembly GCA_035546775.1. Lineage (NCBI taxonomy): Bacteria > Bacillati > Actinomycetota > Acidimicrobiia > Acidimicrobiales > Acidimicrobiales bacterium. Next base: position 39,537 of record DASZWD010000016.1, on the reverse strand, counting down.
GCGTCGATGTCCTCGGCGAGGATCTGACCACCGCCCGCCCCGAACAGTTCGTAGCGCTTGCCGTCGTCGCCGGTGAACCACGACATGTTCTCGATGACGCCGCGCACCGGCAGGTTGAGCTTCTTCGCCATCGCGGCGGTGCGCTGGGCGACGCGCTGCGCCGCGGCCTGCGGCGTCGTCACCACGTAGATCTCGGTGCGCGGCAGGTACTGCGCCATCGACAGCGAGACGTCGCCGGTGCCCGGCGGCATGTCGACGACGAGGAAGTCGGGCTCGTCCCAGTACACGTCGGTGAGGAACTGCTCGAGCGCCTTGTGCAGCATCGGGCCGCGCCAGATGACGGCCTGGTCCTCGTCGATGAAAAAGCCCATCGAGATGCAGCGGATGCCATTGGCTTCGGGCGGCACCATCATCTGGTCGATGACAGTCGGCGGGCTGTCGACGCCGAGCATCGCCGGCACCGAGAACCCGTACACGTCGGCGTCGAGCACGGCCACGTCGTAGCCGAGCTGCTTGAGCGCGATCGCCAGGTTGACCGTGACCGAGCTCTTGCCTACGCCACCCTTGCCCGAGTTGACCCCGATGACGCGGGTGCGGCTGCCCTCGCGGAACGGCAGTGGCTTGGCCGGCGCGTGCGAGTGACCCTCGTGGCCCTGCGCGTGCGCTCCATGACCGGCGCCGCCCATGATCTCGGAGACCTTGGCGCGCTCCTCGTCGGTCATGACGGTGAAGTCGACCGTCACGTTGGTCGCACCGAGGGCGGTGACGGCGTCGGTGACGCGGGTGGTCAGCTCGGCGCGCAGCGGGCAACCCGCGATGGTCAGCGCGACCGTCACGGCGACGGCGTCGCCGTCGATCACGACGTTCTTGACCATGCCGAGGTCGACGATGCTGCGGCGCAGCTCCGGGTCCTGGACGGGGCGCAGCGCTTCGATGATCTGCTGTTCGGAAAGGCTCACGGGGATTTCTCCTATCTGCATAGGTAGAATATCGGTGTGTCCACGGATGCCGAATTTGCCGCGGCGGTCTCGGCCGTCACCTCAGCGTTCGGCGACCCCACCCGGCGGGCCATCTACCTGTTCGCCCGCGAGTCGGCCGACGACGGGGTGACGGCAACCGCGGTCGCCGAGAAGTTCGCCCTCCACCCGAACGTCGCCCGCCACCACCTCGACAAGCTCGCCGCCGGCGGGTACCTCGAGGTCACCGTGAAGCGCAGTGCGCAGGTTGGTGCCGGCCGGCCCTCGAAGCACTACAAGGCCTCGGCAGTCGTCGAGCCCCTCGAGGTCCACAGCCGTCGCGACGACCTCCTCGCCACGCTGCTCGGGCGGGCGTTGTCGCTCCTCCCGGCTGATCAGGCCGAGGAACTCGCCGAAAGCGTCGGCGAGGAGTACGGCCGCTCCCTGGCCGAGCGCATGTCGCCCGGCGACGTGCATCGCTCGTTCCGCTCAGCGCTCGCGGCGGTGGCCGACGCGCTGACGGCCCACGGCTTCGCCGCCCACGCCGAGGCCCGCGGCACGTCGCTGCGGATCATCAACGACCAGTGCCCGTTCGGCAGCGCCGCCCACGAACACCCGGTGATGTGCGCCGTCGACCGCGGCATGGTCCGAGGCATGCTCGGCGGGCTCTACGGCGACACGGTGCCCGTCACCGAAAGCTCGCGCGCCATGGGCGGCGACGCCTGCGTCACCTCCCTGTCGTAGCAACGTGGCTCGTGCCTACCTAGACCACGCGTCGGTCTCTCCCCTGCGCCCGGAGGCGAAGGCAGCGCTGGTCGAGTGGCTCGACGTGACCGGCGATCCCGGGCGCGTGCACACCGAAGGGCGCATGACGCGCGTCGCGTTAGAGGACGCCCGCACCCGCGTCGCCGCGTTCTTCGGGGCGCGACCGCGATCGGTCGTGTTCACCAGCGGCGCCACCGAGGCGATCAACGCCGCGTGCTTCGGTGCTGCATCGCGCCGGCCCGACGGCGCGTTCGTCGCTGCCGCCGTCGAGCACTCGGCGGTGCGCGAGGCCTCGGCGCGCCACGGCGATCTACTGGTGCCCGAGGTCGACAGCTGCGGCCGCATCTCCGTCGACAGCGTGCGCGCCCTGCTCGAGCGCAACGTCGCTCTGGTGCACTGCCAGTTCGCCAATCACGAAGTGGCGACCCTGCAACCCGTCGCCGAGATCGCGGCGCTGTGCCAGGAACGCGGCGTGCTACTGCACGTCGACGCGGCCGCCGCCGCCGGCCACGTCCCGATCGCCTTCGACGACCTCGGCGTCGATCTGTTGTCGATCAGCGCCTCGAGGTTCGGCGGGCCCGTCGGAGTCGGCGCCCTGCTCGTGCGGCGCGGGCTGCGCATCGATCCGCTGCTTCTCGGCGGCGACCAGGAGCGAGCCCGACGCGCCGGGCTCGAAGCCGTCGCTCTCGTGGAGGCGATGGCGGCGGTAACCGACGGCCTCACGGTGGCGCAGACCCGCGAGGCGAACGACAACTTCGCGCAGACGTGCGCGCTCGCCGACGCCGCGCTGGCCGTCCACGGGGTAGTGCAGTACGGCGATCCGGTTGGGCGCGTTCCGCACATCGTGTGCTTCGGCATCGGCGGCGTCGAGTCCGAAGCGGTGCTGCTCGGTCTCGACCAAGCGGGCATCGCCGCGCACTCCGGCAGCGCGTGCTCGTCCGAGGCGCTCGAACCGTCTCCCGTGCTCGAGGCCATGGGAGTGGACGCCCAGCGCAGCCTGCGCCTCAGCGTGGGGTGGTCGACCACCGACGACGACGTCGCCGCGTTCGCCAACAGTTTTGGCTCGGTGGTCGACAAGCTGCGCGCGCTGCGCACGTCGTAAGACCCCTGACGCGAAAAACCCCCGAATCTCCGGCCGGACCACCCCCACCACAGCCCGACCGGCGATTCAAGGTTTCCGGAAAGCTACGCCGACCTGACGGCCGCGTAAAGAGCAACTTTTGCGAGCACGATCTAGTCGACGGGGATGCCGGCCTCGGCCGCGGCGCGTTTCAACGCGTCCTCGACGAGCGAGACCATCGCCTGCGGTGGACGATTCGCAAGAAACAGACGAAACTCCCCAACTGCCCCCGCCGGATCGCCCTTGTCCTGCCACAGCATCATCCCGCGGAAGAAGTGAGCATCGGGATACGTCGGGTCGGCGGCGACGGCCTGGTCCTCGTAGGTGAGGCCCTTCTCCTGGAGCGACTTGTCGTCAGCACCGGCGAGGCGCAGCAGCCAGCCCTTGTAGGCCAACGCGGTGGCGTTCTGCGGATCCTTCTTCAGGATGGTGTCGTACAGCTTCAGCGCGTCGACCGGCTTGCCGGCGCCGATGAGTTCGGTCGCTTGCGCCAGCTGATCGGCGGTGTTCTGCGGCAGCGAACCCGTGAGCGGTCCACCGGCCGGTCGCGAGCCGGCCGCCCCGGCGAGGGCGACGCCGGCCAGCCCAGCGACGGCCAAGCAGGCGACGACGACCAGGGCCGTGCGCCGCGGGTTGCGGGTGCGCGGCGTCGCGGCGACGACCGCAGCCGGCGTCGCCGTAGCGTCGCCGTCGAGGGCGCGCATGACGGTGGCGGCCCGGGCGACGTAGTCGTCACGCAACGCGGCGAAGTCGTCGGCGGCGAGATCGCCGGCGGCTTGCTCCTCGTCGAGGTCCGCGATCGAGCGCAGCAGGAAGTCACGCTCGGCGACGAGTTCGGCGTGCTCGAACTCGGTCACGTCGGCTGCTCCGCGCGCGCCACGAGGGCGCGGTCTTCATCCGACGGATGCTCGAGCGAGCGGCGCGACCAGCGCTGGAGCGCAATTCCCAGCCCCGCGATGGCGGCCACGACGGCGACCACCGGCAACACCCACACCACCCCGCCGATGCCACTGCGCGGCGGCGTGAGGATGATGTCGCTGCCGTACCGGCCCTCGAGGTAGGCCTCGATCTCGGCGCGCGACTGGCCCAGCTCGATGCGGCGGCGGATTTCGATGCGGATCGCCTGCGCCGCCGGCGCCGCCGACTCGGCCACTGATTGGCCGCGACACGTCGGGCAGCGCACGTCACGGGCGATGGCGTCGGCGCGCTGGGCCGCGCTGGGTTTGCTGGCGCCACCGCCGGTGGTGGCGATCACGATGGCGACGATCACCACGATGGCGAGCGCGAGCCACGCCAAGCGCGCCCGTGTCATCTCGACGGCTTCATTTCGACTGGGTCACTTCGCTTCGCCCGCCTTGGCCTGCCGCAGCAACGCTTCGAGCCCGTCGGCGTCGGCGCCGCCGGTGATCTTGTAGATCACGTAGCCGTTCGGGTCGACGAGGTAGCTCTCCGGCAGCCCGCGCACACCCCAGTCGAGGGCGATCGCGCCCTTCGGGTCGTCGACAACCGTCCAGTCGCCCCCGTGGTTGTGCAGGAACGTACGCACGGTCGAGGCGCGGTCGCCGTAGACGACCTGCATCACCGCCGCGTCGCCGATCTGGGCGTGGTGGGCAGCGAAGCGCACCAACTCGGGATGCTCCTGGCGACACGGCACGCACCACGTGGCGAAGAAGTTGACCAGCACGTACCTGCCGCGCAGTTCGTCCAAGGACTGCGCCGGGCCCGACACGATGTCGCCCTGTACCGAGGGCGAGATGTGACCGAGCAGCGGGCTGTCGACGGTGCGCTGCTCCGCCGGCTTCGCCTTCGCCGCCACGACGATCACGACGAGCAACACGACGGCGACGCCCAACGCGATCCACGGCGCCGTACGGCGCCGTCGCAACCCACCCGCCTGCGTCATACGGCCACGGGTTCCGGTTCAGGCTCAGGACCGAGCACGGCCGACGCCGGCGCCGTCGGAACCCGCCGCTTACCCGGCACGAGCGCCAGCACGGTGCCGAGGCCGATCACGAGTCCACCGGCCCACAGCCAGCTCACCAGCGGCGTCACGATCACGCCGATCACGGCCGAGCCCGTCGTCGACGACGGCGTGGTCACCAGGGTGAGGTACACGTCTTCGAACAAGCCGGTGTGCACCGACGGTGTGCCGATGGCCTGGGTGGCGAAGGGATACTTGCTCAGCGCCGGTCGGTAGATCTTGCCGCCGTCGATGCGCACGTTGGCCACCTCGGACGTGCGGTTCTCGTGCTTCTGGCGCGACACGCCGACGTAGGTGATGCGGTGACCGTCGAGCCGCGCCGACTGGCCCGGCTTCAGGCGGAACTCGTCGCGCTGCACGAACGACATCGACGCCGCGAACCCGACGGCGACGATGACGACGCCGAGGTGCACGATCATGCCGCCGTTGGCTCGGCCCATGACGCCGCGCCACCAGGGCTGCCCGGCACGACGGGCGGCGCGGGCGGCCAGGGCCAGCTGGCGCAGCGCGGCCGCGGCGGCGAACGCGCCCAGACCGAAGGCGAGCAGCGCGGCGAGGCTGTGCACGCCGAACAACACGAGGACCATGAGCGTCAGCGCGCCGGCCCACGCCGGGACCATCAGCCGATCGCGCAGCACACCCCGGCTCGCCTTGCGCCACGGCAGCGCCGGTGCCACCGCCATCAAGAACAGCAAGGCCAACCCGATCGGTCCCGTCATGCGGTCGAAGTAGGGCCGGCCGATGGTGAGCCGGTCGTTGTTGATCGCCTCGGCGATGAGCGGGAACACGGTGCCGAGCAGCACCACGAAAGCGAACGCGGCGAACAAAAGGTTGTTCATCAGGAACGCGGCCTCGCGCGACACCGGCGAGTCGATCATGCCGGGCGAACGCAGCGCGTCGCCGCGCCAGGCGAGCAGACCGCACACCACCACCACGATCACGGCGAAGAAGCCGAGCAACATCGGGCCGATGCCCGACTCGGTGAAGCTGTGCACGGAGTCGAGGACGCCCGAGCGCGTGAGGAACGTACCGAGGATGGTGAGGGCGAACGTGGAGGTGACGAGCGACAGGTTCCAGACGCGCAACATGCCGCGGCGTTCCTGCACGAGCACCGAATGCAGGTACGCGGTCGCCGTCAGCCACGGGAGGAACGACGCGTTCTCGACGGGATCCCACGCCCAGAAGCCGCCCCAGCCGAGCACCTCGTAGGACCACCAGGCGCCGAGGATGATGCCGACGCTCAGCAGACCGAAGGCCACCAGCGTCCAGCGCCGCATGGCCAGCACCCAGCCCTCGTCGACGCGCCCGGTGATGAGCGACGCCACGGCAAACGCGAACGGCACGGTGAAGCCGACGTAGCCGGCGTAGAGGATCGGCGGGTGGAACGCCATCAACGGGTGGTTTTGCAGCAGCGGATTCGGACCCGGCCCGTCGGTAGGGATGGCGCCCTTGATCGTGTGGAACGGATCGGCGGGACCGAGCAGCAGCAGGAAGAAGAACGTGCAGACGACGAGCATGACGACCAGCGCCCAGCCGAAGATCGGGTCGTCACGCTGTGATCGGTGCCGGATGGCGAGCGCCGCGAGGTAGATCGCCAGCACCAGCACCCACAGCAGGATCGAGCCTTCGAGGGCCGACCACGCTCCGGCGACGGTGTAGAGCAAAGGGGTGTGCCGGCTGCCGTTGTCGGCGACGAACTTCATCGAGAAGTCGTGCCGGACGAGCGCGAACTCCATCGCGCCCATGCCGATGATCGCCGCCGCGAGCACGAACCACACGTAGCTCCACGCGGCGCGCAGCATGGCGCTGCGCTTGCGCACAAGACCGACGACGAGCGTGCTGCACCCGACCGCGGAGGCCAGGAACCCAAGCAGCGCCGCGCTGTGCCCGACTATCGCCGTCACGACTTGTAGTCCTTGACCCGCGTGGGGTTGGCCTTGCGGTACTCCGCGGTGTGCTTGACGAGAATGCGGTCGCTCTCGTAGGTCGCGCCGGCGAAGTGCCCCTCGAGCACCACGGGAATACTCGCCTTGAACAGCTCAGGCGGGTCACCGACGTGGTGAACGTGGATCTCGGCGTTGTTCTCCTCGACCACGAAGTCGACTCCGCCATCGCGCTCGTGGACCGACCCGGGCGCCACGATCCCTTCGAGGCGGAAGCGACGCGTCCCGAGCGACGAGCGCTGAGCGACGGCCTCGTCCACGGTCTTGAAGTAGACGGTGGCGTTCCTGAGTCCTTGCCACAGCAGCAGACCGGCGACGGCGACCGCTACCGACAAGAAGATGGCGGCGTACCCACGCTTCACTTCGTGTCCGACCCGCGCTTGGTGACGGCCCGCAGACGCGTCCAGGCCCAACCTGAATATGCGCCCAGCGCGCCGATGGTGATGGCGTAACACGCCACGACGTATCCGCTCACGGCAAGACCACTTCGGCTTCGCGGCGGCGCGCCTCGATGGCGTCGGTCAGCGCGTCCTCTTCGACGTGCGCCTCCGCCTCCATCACCTTCACGCGCACGATCAGCAGCCAGGCGTAGGTGAGCGTCATGGCGACGAAACCGAGGAGCATGGCGGCGATGAAGTCGCCGTCGAGCTCGCTGCCCGGGTCAAGCGACGCCAGCGAGCGGCCCTGGTGCAACGTGCGCCACCACTCGACCGACATGTGGTTGATCGGCACGACGATGACGGCCATCACGGCGATGATCGCCGAGCGCTTCGCCCGTTGCGCCGTCGTGTCGGCGACGCCGCGCTGGGCGAGGTAACCCAGGTAGATCACGAACATGAGCGCCGTCGTGGTCAGGCGCGCGTCCCACGTCCACCACACACCCCACGTCGGGCGACCCCACAGGCTGCCCGTGATCAGCGTGAGCCCGGTGAACAGCACGCCGAGTTCGGCCGATGCCGCCGCGATGGCGTCGAAGCGCAAACGGCGCGTCCGCGGCCACAGGTAGAGCATCGACGCCAGCGCGGTCACACCGAAGGCGAGATACGCCGTCCACGCAATCGGCGGGTGAAGGGCGATCATGCGCGAATACGTGCGCTGCTCGTAGGTCGCAGGCAGGCCGAGACCGAGCACGAACGTGCCCGCGAGCGTGACGACCGCGAGGGCCCCCAACGCGCGCACTGACTTCATGACTCCTCCTGAAGGGTCCCGTACCCGACGACACCCACTGCGACGTACAGCACCGCGAACGCGGCGAGTAACTCAAGCCAGCTAATCGCGTCGCCCGACACGCCCGCCAATCCGGCCTCCCACGCGCGGGTCGCGGCCAGCAACACAGGGGCCAAGACGGGCAAAAGGAGCAACGGCAGCAGGGTGCTGCCGACGCGCAGGCTGGCAGCCACCGCCGCGTACGCCGTGCCGGCCGCCGCGAGGCCCGCCGTGGCCAGCAAGGCGGTGAGCAGCAGGATGAACGGGTCGTGGAGCCGCGTTCCGTACAGCACGACGATGCCGGCTCCCAGCAGCACCTCGAGCAGCGCCAGCTGGGCCCCCACGGCCACCGCCTTGCCCAGGAAGACGCCGCCCGGTTCGAGGCCGGCGAGGCGCAGGCCCTCTCCCGCTTTGTCGGCGACCTCCACCGCGGCGGAGCGCTGGACGGCGAGCACGGTACAGAACAACACCGCCAGCCAGTACAGACCGGCCGACGCCCGGGTCAACACGCCGCGATCGGGGTCGAGGGCAAAGGCGAACAGCACGAGCACGAGCACGGCGAAGGGGGCGATCTGCTGTGTCGTCACCTTCGAGCGCCGCTCGATGCGCAGGTCCTTGCCGGCGACGAGCGCGGCATCACGGAACACGGACGCGCCCCACGTTCGTATGGACCATGCCACCGGCGACGGTGAGCACCCGCGTCGACAGGGCGGTGGCGCGGTCGGTGTCGTGGCTGGCGATGAGCACGGTCGCGCCCGCCGCGGTGGCGTCGCGCACGACGCCGTCGATCAGGTCGCGACCCTCCTCGTCGAGACCGGCGTGCGGCTCGTCGAGCAACCACAGCTCGGCGCCGCGAGCGACGAGCGCGGCGAGCGAGGTCCGCCGGCGCTGACCGGCGCTGAGGGCGGCGGCGCGCGTCGTGGCCAACCGGCCGGCGAGACCAAGGCGCTCGAGGGCACCGTCGACCGACGCGAGATCGCCGCCGGCGGCGCGCACCGCGAACGTGACGTTCTCGCGCACGGTCAAGTCGTCGTACAGGAAGCCGGCGTGGCCCAACATGGCGACGCGACGGCGCACGGCAGTGCGGTCCCGCACGATGTCCACGCCGAGGACGCTGGCCTCGCCTTGCGCCACGGGCACGAGCCCGGCGCACACCCGCAGCACGGTGGACTTACCGGCACCGTTGGGGCCGCGTAACAGGACGACCTCTCCCGTTTCGACCGTCAGGTCAGCACCCGCCAGGGCGGGGAAGCCGCCCAGCAGCGCGACGACGGATCGGAGACGGACAGCTGGCTCGCCGGCGGCGAGCCCGATGTGCTCGGGCGGGTGGCGGGGCTCCATGGGAGGCACCAATGGTACGGGCGGCTCCGACCCTGATACCAAGCAGGGCGGTCGTCGGAACTACCTTTCGTTGCGTGGGATGGCGACCGATTGTGTCGGCGATCGGCCGCGTGTTCATGGCGGCGGGCACGCTGATGCTGCTGTTCGTCGCCTACGAACTCTGGGGCACGGGTATCTCCGCGGCCAAGAGCCAGAAGTCGCTGTCGCACCAGTTCACGGCGGCGAAAGCGGCGACGACCCCCGAGCAGTACGACCTCAACCCACCGGCCATGCCGACGGGCAGCGCCGTCGCCATCATCAAGATTCCCAAGATCGGTGTCGAGAAGACCGTCGTGCAGGGCGTCGGCGTGGAGGATCTGAAGAAGGGCCCGGGCCACTACCCCAACACCCCGATGCCAGGACAGGCGGGCAACGCCGCGATCGCCGGGCACCGCACGACGTACGGCGCGCCCTTCTACAACCTCGATCAGCTGAAACCGAGCGATCCGATCCTCATCACGACGCTCCAGGGCAGCTTCCGCTACGAGGTGACCGGCACGCAGATCGTGAAGCCGAGTCAGGTGGCCGTGCTCGACAACACGCCCGACAACCGGCTCACGCTCACAACGTGCCACCCCCGCTTCTCGGCGAGCTCGCGCATGGTGGTATCGGCCAAGCTCATCGGCGTCGCGCTCCCCGCACCGAAACAGGACCCCAACACGCCGGCGCTCACCGAGGCCGACGTCGCCGGTCTCAGTGGCGGCACGACCGCCCGGGCCCCAGCCGTGCTGTGGGGCCTCGCCTTCGCCGCCGTGTGGGCCGCGGCCTACGGGATCCGCCGCTGGCTCGGTCACAAGTGGATCGTGTGGCCGGTGGCCCTGATCCCCATGGGCGTCACACTGTTCTTGTTCTTCGAGAACTTCGCCCGTCTGCTGCCCGCCAACGTCTAGCGGATCACCCAGCCCAGTCCGTGGGTGTCGAAGAAGTTGACGAGGTCGGACGCGATCAGCGTGAGGCGGTTGGTGAACAGCAGCACGCCGAACACCACGAGCAACGCGCCGGCAACGCCGTTGAGCACCCGGTAGTGCCGCTTCACCCAGCGGAACGTGCCCTCGAGCCGCGCGAGTCCGATGCCGCTGAGGATGAACGGGACGCCGAGGCCGAGCGAGTAGACGAGCAGCAGCGCGGCGCCCTTGAGGACCGTGCCCTCATTGCTGGCGAGCACGAGCAGCGCGGCGAGAATGGGCCCGAGGCACGGCGTCCATCCGAAGGCGAAGGCCATGCCCATGACGGGCGCGGCGTACGGACCGAGCCGCCGCGGCGACACGTGGAAGCGCTTCTCGGCCTCGAGCACGCTCGGTGACGCGACGCCGGCGAGGAACAATCCCATCACCACGACGACGACGCCGGCGACGCGGTCGAACACCACCTTGTGGTTGAACAGGAAGTCGCCGACGGCGCTGGCCGACGCGCCGAGGGCGACGAACACCACGGAGAACCCGGCGACGAACAGGAGCGTGGTGCGCAGCACCACGCGTTGGTCGGCGCCCTGCGGGTCGGCGAGTTGCTCGCCCGACAGGCCCGACATCATCGCCAGGTAGCCCGGCACGAGCGGCAGCACGCAGGGCGACAGGAACGACAGCACGCCGGCGCCGAAGGCCGCGGGGATGCTGGGGTCGGCCACGATTAGTTGCCGCTGAAGTTGGGTGTCCGTTTTTCGGCGAAGGCGGCGCGCCCCTCCTGCAGGTCCGCACTCGACCAGGCGCGGTCGACGGCGTCGACCACGTCCGCGTCGGTGAGTTCGACTTCGAGGCGGTTCAGCGCCAGCTTGTGGGCCGCGATCGTCAGCGGCGCACGCGCCGCGATCTCGGCCGCCCACGCCTGGGCATCGGCGAGCGTGCCGATGCGGTTGACGAAGCCGAGGTCGTAGGCGCGCTGGCCGTCGATCTCCTCGGACGCCAGCAGCATCGCCCGCGCTTGGCTTCCCCCGACGAGCATCGCCACCTGCTGCACGGTGGTGTGGTCCACCGCCACGCCGAGCTTGGCCGCCGGGACGCCGAAGCGCGCCGCGGTCGTGGCGACGCGCAAATCGCAGGCGGCGGCGAACTGGACGCCGGCACCAAGAGCGAACCCGTCGACGGCCGCGATGGTGACGACCGGCGCAGCGCGGAACGTGTCGAGACACGCCCGGATAGCGAAGCGCACGCGCTCGGCCTCGTTGATGTCGGCGCCGCTGCAGAAGTGCCCGCCGGAGCCGGTGAACACGATCGCACCGGCGCCCGCGCCCACGCTGTGGCGAACCGCGGCGCCGATGGCGTCGCACGCCGCTTCGTTCACCGCGTTGCGGCGCGCCTGACGATCGAGCGTGATGGTGGCGACGCGGCCGTCAATGCTGGTTGAAACGTCGCTCACAGGCGTAGAACTTACGCATGTTCTTCCTCATTTCCCTGATCCTCGGCGGCCTGATCATCGGAGCGTTGGGGCGGCTCGCGGTGCCCGGGCCGAACCCGATGAGCGTCGGAATGACGATCCTCGTCGGCATCGCCGGGTCGCTTGTCGGGGGCTTCGTCGGCTACCTGCTGTTCCACCGCGCCGGTGGATGGATCCTGGCCGTGATCTGTACCGCGGGGATCGTCTACTTCATGCAGCGCCGAGAGGTGCGGTCCTAGCCGAGCAGTCCGGCGGCCTTGCGGGCCCCGACGCGTTCGACGTCGGCATCCACCATCATCGAGACCAGTCCCTCGAAGGTGACTTCGGGCTGCCAACCCAGTTCAGCGCGCGCCTTCGACGCATCGCCGATCAGAAGGTCGACTTCGGCGGGACGGAAGAACCGCTCGTCGGTGCGGACGTGATCCTCGTAGTTCAGCCCAACCCGGGCGAAGGCGAGCTGGCAGAACTCGCGGATCTCGTGCGTCTCGCCCGTCGCGATCACGTAGTCGTCCGGCGTGTCCTGCTGCACCATCTGCCACATGGCCCGCACGTAGTCGCCGGCGAAGCCCCAATCGCGCTTGGCGTCGAGGTTGCCCAGCACGAGCTCCTTGTCAATCTTGTGGTGGATGCGGGCGACGCCGTTGGTGATCTTGCGGGTCACGAACTCGAGGCCGCGGCGCGGCGACTCGTGGTTCATCAGGATGCCGCTGGACGCGTGCATGCCGTAGCTCTCGCGGTAGTTCACGGTGATCCAGTGGCCGTAGACCTTGGCGACGCCGTACGGGCTGCGCGGGTGAAACGGCGTCGTTTCGCGCTGGGGAGTCTCGACGACCTTGCCGAACATCTCCGACGACGACGCCTGGTAGAAACGAATCGACGGGTCGACGATGCGGATCGCATCGAGCAGGCGGGTAACTCCCAGGCCGGTGGCGTCGCCGGTGACGATCGGCTGGCGGAAGCTCTCGTAGACAAAGCTCTGCGCCGCGAGGTTGTACACCTCGGTCGGCGCGTACTCCTTGACCGCGTTGACGAGGCTCGTCTGATCGGTGAGGTCGGCACCCACGAGAGTGATGCGTTCCTCGATGTGATGGATGCGCTCGAAGTTCGGCGTGCTCGTGCGTCGCACGATGCCGACGACCTCGTATCCCTTTTCGAGCAACAACTCGGCGAGATACGAGCCGTCTTGTCCCGTGATGCCGGTGATCAGTGCGCGCCGCGCCATGCCGGGCAGTCTGTCAGATGGGCGCGTCAGCGCCCTTCAAGAGCCGGCGGCGCTAGCGGCCCTTCCATTCGGGCGGCCGCTTGTCGGCGAACGCGGCGATGCCCTCCTGCGCGTCCTCGGTCAGCGTGGTGAGTGTCAGCAGCGGGTGCAGCAGCGCCAGCGCGTCGGCCGCCGCCCGGTCCCACACGTCGTAGAACGAGTCGCGGCCGAGCTTCACGATCGCCGGTGACTTACCCGCCAGCGTGGTCGCCAGCTCGCGCACGGCGGCGTCGAGTTCGGTGACGGGCACCACGCGCGTGACGAAGCCGATCCGCTCCGCCTCGGCGGCGTCGACGCGGCGGCCGGTGAGCATGAGTTCCAGCGCCTTCTTCGGCGGCATCGACCGCGTCAAGGGCACGGTGATCATGTACGGCCAGAGGCCGACGTCGATCTCGGGCGTACCGAACACCGAGTTGTCAGCGGCGATCACGAGGTCGCACGCCAGCGCCAGCCCGAAGCCCCCGGCCAGCGCGTACCCGTGCACGCGGGCGATCGTCGGCTTGCCCAGAGCCCACAAGTCCTGGAACAACGCGGCCATGCCACCGCGCCCTTCGTGGAGTTCGAGATAGCCGGCGCCGTCGGCCATGTTGCCGAGATCCGCCCCGGCACAGAACGCCTTGTCGCCCGCACCGGTGATGACGACGACGCGCACCGCGTCGTCGGCCTTCGCGTCGGCGAGTCGGGCGCGCATCTGTCCCACGACGTCCCACGACAGCGCGTTGCGCCGCTCGGGCCGGTTGATCGCCAGCGTCGCAACCCCGTCGGCGACGTCGTAGAGCAGTTCGGGTGCCATCGGCGGCCGAAAGTACCGTCTGCGCACCATGCCCGCCGCCGCCGTCGTCTCGTATCGCCTCGGTCACGCCGACGGCGTGTCGGTCGAAGCCGCCAAATGGATCGGCGCGCTGCGTCGCCTGGGCTACGACGTGCACACCGTCGCCGGCGCCGGCGCGGCCGACGTGATCCTGCCCGGGCTCGCCTACTACGCGCCCGACGACGTCGCCGCTCCGGCGCGCGCGGAGCTCACCGACGCCTTCGGCGGCGCCGAGGTCGTGATCGCCGAGAACATCTGCTCGCTGCCGCTCAACCCGCGCGCCGGGCGCGCGGTGGCCGACGCCCTGCGCGGCCGGCGCGCTGTCCTGCGCCATCACGACGTGCCCTGGCAGCGCGAGCGCTTCGCCCACTGGAACGAGCCGTTGCCGACGGACGAGCACTGGACCCACGTGTGCATCAACCAGCTCACGCAGCGCGAACTCGCCGCCCGCGGCATCGAGGCGCGCGTCGTCTACAACCACTTCGACGTGACGCCCATCGGCAGCGCGGCAAGCGCGCGCGACGCGTTGGGCGAAGACGGCCTGCTGGCGCTGCAACCGACCCGAGCCATCGCCCGCAAGAACATCCCCGAGTCGATCCGCATCGCCGAGAAGGTCGGCGCCACCCTCTGGCTCGCCGGGCCCGCCGAAGAGGGCTACGGCGCGACCCTCGACGCCTTGCTCGACGCGCGCCGTGTCCCCACCATCCGCGGCATGCCGTCCGGTGTCTCGATCGCCGATGCCTACGAAGCGTGCGACCTCGTCACCTTTCCCTCGACATGGGAAGGCTTCGGCAACCCCACCGTCGAGTCCGCGATTCACCGCAAGCCCCTCGTCGTCGCCTCGTATCCCGTACTCGAGGAGTTACGCGCCTTCGGTTTCCACTGGTACGACATCGACACCGTCGAACTCGACGACCACAAGGCGCTGGAGCACAACTACGAAGTGGCGGCGCGGCACTTCAACTTGCGCGATCTCCCGCAAGCGATCGCCGAAGTACTGAAAGACTGAGCGCGTGGACGACGACGAGCGCATCCTGCGCCAACGGGCCCAAGCAGCCCGGCTGGCGGCGCTGGGCCAGCGGGTGGGCTACGCGCTGCTGGGCATCGCGCTCGTGGTGTTCGTCTTCGGCATGGCGACCGACCTGAACGGCACAGAGACGGCCGTCGTCGTCGTCTGCCTCGCCGTCGCCGGGGTCGTCCTCGGCCCGGCGATCATCCTCGGTTACGCCGCCAAGGCCGCCGAGCGCGAGGAACGCACCGGCCGGACGGGGCACTAGTCGTCGTTGCGGATGGTGCCGACGGCTTGCGCGTCGGTGATGGTTGCGCCGGTGGCATTGCTGAGGTTCACGACGAACGTCTCGTCGGCCTCCTTGATCGCGTCGGCGCGGACGGACACAGTGAACGTCGCCGTCTTCTGTCCCGCCGGGATGGTGATCGTCTGCGACTTGGTCCAGTAGTCGGAACCGCCGGCGAGCGCGCTGGCGTTGCCTGTGGTCAACCTGACGCTCACCGGCGAGGTCGACGCCGCGGTGAGAGAGACGGTGAACTTGAACATCGTGTTGGCCGTCGTCGTCGTGCCTTCGTACTTCGACACGTCGGCGATGCGGATCCCGATGCCGTCGTCGTTGAGCAGGGTCCCGGCGCCCGTCGCCTTGAGGATCGTGGCGCCGACGGGATTCGACAGCGTCACGTAGAAGCGGTCGTTCGGCTCCGGTGCGGTGTCGCCGTTGGCCGCCACGACGAAGGTTGCATTCGGCTGTCCGGCAGGAATCGTGACGGTCCCGCTCGCGGCCGTGTAGTCCGAACCGGCGACGGCGGTGCCGTCAGCCGTCGTCCAGTTCACCGACACCGGCGTAGCGGACGGCGCCGACAACGATGCCAAGAACGTGACGTTGGTCGTACCGCTGTTGCCCTCGGCCACGGCGACGTTGTTGACCGAAACGGTCGGCACGGCGACCGGCGCGCTGACCGAGCCAGTCAGCGTGTACTGGCCGACGCTGCCGTATCCGGAGTACCCCGTCGTGAGCGGATCGCCCGAACCCACACCCTGCACCCGCACGTAGTAGCTGCCGGCCGCGACGGTGGTGACGATCGACGCGTTGAGTCCCGACACGGAATCGTCCGTGGCGCCCTGCATTGACGGCGGGTCGTTGCTGGCGACGACGTTGCCGGCGCCGTCGAGCAGCTCGAGCTTGATGTCGAGGTTCGGACCGACCGGCGCCGGATTGGCGGCGAAGCTGAGCGGACCCGCACCAGCGTTCAGGGAGAACACGTCGACGTCGGCATCGGTGCCGATGATGCCGCTCACCGTCCCGCTCGCCGGGAAGGGGGTGGCGGTGCCTGTGGTGTTGCCGTAGTCGTCGGCGCGCAGCGGCGCGCCGTTGTGCTGCATGACGGCGAAGTCGTCTTCGGTGTTGTTGGCGGCGCCGTAGTCGCCATCACTGAACTGCGTCAGCGGGTGGTAGTAGCCGGCGCCCATGATCGGCGCCCAGTCGCCATGGCCAAAGTCGTACGCGGAGGTTGCGTTGCCGTCGTGGCTCAGGCCCAGGTTGTGGCCGACTTCGTGCGCGATGGCATCGGCGAGGTCTTTGTCGTAGCCGCCGAGCGCTTGGCTGAAGATCAAGGCCGGCTCGTAGTACTGATGGCTCGACGTCACGGCGAACGTGCCGACGTACGCGACGCCGGCGCAGCCGCAGCCGCTGTAGATCGTCGACGTGTTGGTGATGAGCGCCTTCGTGCCGTACAGCTGGTCGCTCGAACCGACGCGGTCGAGCAGCGACAACGCGGGCGCTTCGGTGGTCACGTCGACGGCAAACGGCGCGTAGTCCTCCGCCACGCGGGCCCACGCGCCCTGAATCGAGTCCATCTCGCCGTCGCTGAACGACGACGGGTTGCCGTCGGTGTCAAACGGCGACGCGTAGAACGGCGCGCCGTTCGTGTAGCTGTCGTTCCAGGCGGTGCCGGTGACGGTGTCGCCCACGAAGTCGAGATAGATCGTCCGCGACGCGCCGGGAAGGCTGTGCAGCTTGAACGTGTCGGCGTAGGGGAACAGGGGCGAGGTCGTCTGCGCCGCGTACGTCGCCGGGCGCTTGGGTGGCAGCGGCGTCGCGTCGACTTCCGGGCCGAACGGCGCGGGCCTGACCGCGGCGCAGACAAAGGCGAGGAACGCCACGAAGAGGGTGAGGCGAAGCGGCTTGGACATCTCGGGATTCGTCCCATCGGCGTACGCCACGTGATCTTGACAGGTGACTAATTAGTCACGTATCTTGGAGTCGTGAGTGCGGAGGAGACAGACGATTCGGTCTTCAAAGCACTCGCCGATCCGTCGAGGCGGCTCTTGCTCGACCGCCTCTTCGAGCAAGACGGTCGCACCCTCATCAGCCTCGAAGCCGAGTTGCCGCACCTCACGCGGTTCGGCGTGATGAAGCACCTGCGGGTGCTCGAGGACGCCAATCTCGTCATCACCGAAAAGGTGGGCCGCGAGAAGTTGCACTACCTGAACCCCGTCCCGATCCGGCTCCTCCACGACCGCTGGATCGACAAGTACACCGAGCGCCGGGTTTCCGCGCTCGCCGACCTCAAACACGAATTGGAGAAGAACGCATGAGCACGACCCAGATGTTCCGCGTGTACATCAAGGCCACCCCCGAGGCGATCTGGGAGGCGATCACCTCACCTGACTGGAACGACCGCTACGGCTACAAGAGCAAGGGCGAGTACGAGCTGCACGCCGGCGGCGCGTACAAGTGACACGCCACCGCCGAGATGCGCGGCTTCGGCATGCCCGAGATCGTCATCGACGGCGAGGTGCGCGAAGCCGACCCGCCGAAGAAGCTGGTGCACACCTTCCACGCCTTCTTCAGCCCCGAGCAGGCGGCCGAGCCCGGCATCATCGTCACCTACCTGATCGAGCCCGAGGACAACGGCCTGACCCGGCTGACGATCGTCACCGACGAGAACAACTCACCCCATACGTTCGCCATTGTCACCGGGGGCGAAGGCAAGCTCACCGAAGGCGGCGGCGGCTTCCCGTTCATCCTCAGCGACCTCAAGTCGCTCCTGGAGTCGGGCAAGTCCCTGCAGGACTGACGATGCGTCGGCCCGGTCGTCGTCATTACGCCGTGACGACGACCTGGCCGATCATCTGGGGGTGGATGGCGCACGCGTACGGATACGTGCCCGGCTTGGTGAACGTCACCGAGAACGTGTCGCCTTCGTTCAACAGTCCGGACGAATGAAAGCCGCCCGATCCGTCCCAGTCGCCTGCATCGACATGCCGGGGCTCCGGGTCGCCGTTCTCGTCGAAGACCGCTTCGGGCACTTTCCACTGCACGGCATCCTGCGCTCGGTGGTCGTAGTGCACGTCGCCCGTCTTGTCGACGGTGAAGACCGGGAAGTACGCCGGCACGTTGAAGCTGACGGTGTGCGACAGCCCCTTGAAGCTCCACGTGACCGGACGGCCGACCTTCGCCGTGACCTTCGTCGGGAAGAACTCGTTCGCCGACACGTAGCCGGGTGAGAACAGATCGCCGGTGTTCGCTCCGGCGAGGACCGCACTCGGTGCGCGCGTCGAGGCGCGAGTGGCCTTGCGCACCGCTTCCGCCGGTTTGCGCTCCGCCTTGCGGATCTCCTTGAGCGCCTCGCGATTCGCCGCGGCGTTGGAAGGGATGGAGGTCTTGCGCGGAACGATCTTGACCGTGCCGCTCATCGACACCCAGTGGTAGTTGCAGAAGTAGCTGTAGGTCCCCGGCGTTGCGTTCTTGGCAATCTTCACGGTGTAGGAGTTCGCCCCGCTGCCCTGCCAGGGGATGTAGCCGCTGTTGTAGAGCGCCTGGCGGCCGGTGAACTGCGGCTGCGGCTGCCCTTGCGTCGGGCACGTGGTACTCGGTCCCGTGATGACGTTGTCGTGGCTGTCGGTGTAGGTCGGGACGTCGGCGACCTTGGCGACGTAGCAGGGCCGCGCCCCACCCTCGTAGATCTTGCGATCGTCGTCGACCATCCCCGGCACCTTGGCCGCAGCGGCGTCGACGGCATCGACCGTCGACTGCGGCACCCCGTCCGCCAGGGCTGCCTCTCTGGAGTCGTACTTCTCCATCAGCGGTTCGTACTTGATGAAGTTGTCGACGACGGTGCCCATCGTCACGCTGTGTGGTTCGCCCGACCACGTCTGCTTGAACACCACCGTGTCGCCCGGGTGCACGATCACGTTGCGCGGGTAGTAACCGAGAAACGACGAGGGGAACTCGTCGGCGCGGTAGTCGACCCGCACGGTGCGCGTCGCGGTGCTGCCGCCGCCACCGCAAGCCGTGAGCACCCCCGCCGCGATCGCGACCGCTCCCCCGAGACGCATGATTCTTGCCATCAGCTCGACCCTATGCGTGTACGCTGGTGTGGTCATGCGTGCCACCACGTACAACGTTGCTGTAGCCAGCCTCCTTCTCCTTACGTAGGCGAACGCCCTTTCGGGTGTTCGCCTTGCCTCCTGTGCCATCTCGGCCGGGAGGTTTTTTCGTTGCAGCGTCTTTTTGTTTCTCGAACTCCGACTCCCTGACCCAAGGACCCGACCGATGCCCCCCAAGAACGTGCAACCGAAGAAGATGCCCTTCGAGAAGTACCAGGCGTTCCGGCCGCTCCCCCTCGCCCTGCCCGATCGCCGCTGGCCGAACGTGCAGATCGAGAAAGCGCCGCTGTGGTGCTCGGTTGACCTGCGCGACGGCAACCAGGCGTTGATCGACCCGATGGACCCGACGCGCAAGCTGCGCATGTTCACCACCCTCGTCGACATGGGGTTCAAGGAGATCGAGGTCGGGTTCCCGTCGGCCAGCCAGCCCGACTTCGACTTCGTCCGCCAACTGATCGAGGACGACCTCGTCCCGGACGACGTCACGATCCAGGTGCTGACGCAGTGCCGCGACGAACTCATCGAGCGCACCTACGAGTCGCTCGAAGGATGCAACAAGGCGATCGTGCACTTCTACAACTCGACGTCGATCCTGCAGCGCCGCGTGGTGTTCGGGCTCGACTACGAGGGCATCACGAAGATCGCCACCGACGCCGCGAAGATGTGCCGCAAGCTCGAGTCGAACATGGGCAACTCGCACATTCGCTACGAGTACTCGCCCGAGTCCTTCACGGGTACCGAGATCGACTACGCCATCGAGATCTGCTCGGCGGTGTTCGATGTCATCGAGCCCGACGCCGATTCCAAGATCATCTTCAACCTGCCGGCGACGGTCGAGATGTACACGCCCAACATCTACGGCGACGTCATCGAGTACTTCCACCGCAACGTCCCCCACCGCGACCGCATCGTGCTTTCGCTGCACCCGCACAACGACCGCGGCACCGGCGTGGCCGCGGCGGAGTTCGGGGTGATGGCCGGTGCCGATCGTGTCGAGGGCACGCTGTTCGGCAACGGTGAGCGCACCGGCAACGTCGACGTCGTCAATCTCGCGATGAACCTCTTCAGCCAGGGCGTCGACCCCGAACTCGACATCTCCGACATCGACGCGCTGCGCCGCGTCGCCGAATACTGCAACCGCCTGCCGGTGTCGCCGCGGCATCCCTGGGGTGGCGACCTCGTCTACACGTCGTTCTCCGGCTCGCACCAGGACGCGATCAAGAAGGGCTTCGACGCGCTGTACGCCGAGCAGGGCCAGGACTACCACGAGTGGGGCGTTCCCTACCTGCCGATCGACCCGAAGCACGTCGGACGCACGTACGAAGCGGTCGTGCGGGTCAACAGCCAGTCGGGCAAGGGTGGCGTCGCCTACATCATGAAGGCGGAGCACGGCTTCGAACTCCCGCGCCGGCTTCAGATCGAGTTCTCACGTGCGATCCAGCACGTGACGGAGGACACCGGCACCGAGATCTCGCCCGCCGAGATGTGGTCGCGCTTCGAGAGCGAGTATCTGCCAGCCGAGCCGACGTACCAACTTCTGAGCCACGAGATGACGACCAACGACAAGGGCGCCACGATCACCGCGCAGCTCCTCGTCCACGGCGAGCACCGGACGGTGACGGGAACGGGCAACGGCCCGGTCGCCGCGTTCGTGCACGCGCTGCAGAGCAACCTCGACGTCGACGTCGAAGTCACCGACTACGCCGAGCACGCCGTGTCGGCTGGCGCGGAAGCGACCGCCGTGGCCTACGTCGAGGCCCGCAACGAGGACGGCATCCGCTGGGGCGTCGCCATGGACCCGTCGATCCTCGCCGCCTCACTCAAAGCCGTCCTCGGCGCCGTCTCCCGCCTCGAACAGCTCACCCCTTGACCGATCCGGTATGGGTTAGGGCTGGAGGAGTCTGCCGAGGCGGCTGACGGCGATGCGCAGGCCGACGGCGCCCATGACGACGAGGTAGACGGCGCGCACGACGAGGCCCGGGCCGACGGCGCCGACGATCAGGGCACGCTCGAGGGCCACCCCCTGGTACAGCGGCGTCCAGCTCACGATCGACTGCACGCTGTGGGGATAGCGCGACAGCGGGAAGAACGTCGCCGAGAACAGGAACATCGGAAACACCGCGCCGTTGACGTAGTCGAAGTCGGTCCACGAGCGCATGAACGCCGCCGCCGCCAGGCCGACGCCGGCGAAGGCGTAGCCGACCAGCGACGCCACCGGCAGGCACAGCAGGGCCCACCACGAGTGCAGCATGCCGAAGCCGAGCATCACGACGAGGAAGCCGCCGGCGTAGATCGCACCGCGCAGCAGACCCCACACCACTTCGCCCACCGACATGTTGGCGATGCTGATCGGCGTCGCCAGCATGGCGTCGTACGTCTTCAGGTACTTGTACTTGACGAAGAAGGCGATCGTCGTGTCGAAGATCGATCCCATCATCGCCGAGGCGGCGAGCAGGCCGGGAGCGACGAACTCGCGATAGCTCAGCATGTGGCCGCCCGGTCCGGGCAGCTTGCCGACGAGCGCACCCACGCCGATGCCGACCGACAGCAAGTACAGCAACGGCTCGACAAACGCCGCGGCGAAGGACAGCCACATGCGGCGGTACGCCAACGCGTTGCGCTCGACGACGCGGCGCGCCAGCAACGTCGAGGTCACAGCGCCAACCTCCGCCGGAACGCCACGCGCGCCCGCAGCGACGTGACGCCGATCAGCACGACGAGAAACGCGACGTGAGCGACGACGGCCGCGCCCGAGCGCGCGTGACCCGTCGTCGCGGCGCGACACAACTCGATGGCGTGGTACAGCGGTGAGACCTGCACCGCGAGGCGCAGCCACGACGGCAGCTGGCTGACAGGGAAGAACGTGCCCGAGAACATCGCGGCGGGCATCACGACGAGGCGCAGCAACGCTGAGAAGGCGAAGTCGTTCTCCCGGTTCATCGAGAAGCCCGAGAAGGGCACGGCGAAGGCCAGTCCACCGAGCACCGCCGCGGGAACGGCGAGGGGCGCCCACCACGACGCGACGCCGCCGAGCACGGCGGCGGCGAGCACGAACAGCGCCGCGATCCCGGCGGTGTAGGCCGCCAGCCACAGCATGTAGCCCGAGAAGATCTCCGTCGCCTCGATCGGCGTGGCCGCGGTGGCGTGGTAGAAGCCGAGCCACTTGTGTCCCGCCATCACTGGCCACAACGCTTCGGCGGCCGACGACTGCGCGATCAGGAACGCCAGCAGACCGGGAGCGATAAACGTGAGGTAGTCGACGCCACCGACGGACTTGGTGCGGGCGTCGACGATCGGGCCGAGACCGACGCCCATCGCTCCGAGGAAGAACAGCGGCATGGCGAAGTGCGACAGCACCGACCCGCGCCACAGCGTGCGGTACACGCGCACCTGGCGTTCGAACACGCGCACCGAGCCAGGCGTTGCCACGTCAGTCCTCCAGCGTGCGGCCGGCGAGGGTGAGGAAGACGTCTTCGAGCGAGCTGCGGCGCACGAAGACCGACGCCGGCGCCGGGCCACCGCCGTTGAGGTGCGACGACACACCGTCGCCGTCGTCGGAGTAGATGAGGATGCGATCCGGCAGGCCCTCGACGCGGTCGTAGGCGTCGCGCAGTCGCGGTAGCGCCGATTCACGATCGGCGGCCGTGTGATAGCGCAGCTCGACGACCTCACGGCGGGTGTAGCGCTCGATCAATTCACGCGGCGAGCCCTCGGCGACGATGCGCGCCTGATCCATGATCACGAGCCGGTCGCACAGCTGCTCGGCTTCGTCCATGTAGTGCGTCGTCAACACCATGGTCACGCCCTCGGACTTGAGCTGCCACAACCGCTCCCACAGCAAGTGGCGGGCTTGGGGATCGAGGCCCGTCGTCGGTTCGTCGAGCAGCAGCAACTCCGGTCGGTTGATGAGCGAGCGGGCGATGGTGAGGCGCCGCTTCATGCCGCCCGACAGCGGGTCGACCTTGTCGTTGCGCCGGTCGCGCAGCTGCACGAAGTCGAGCAGTTCCTCAGCGCGCGGCCGGATCTCCGACATCGGCAGCCCGAAGTACCGGCCGTAGATGACGAGGTTCTCCCACACCGTGAGTTCGGTGTCGAGGTTGTCGTCTTGCGCCACGACGCCGAGGCGGGCCCGGATACGCGACCCGTCGACGGCAGGATCCATGCCGAGGATCGACAGGTGCCCGCTCGAGATCGGCGACACCGAGCCGATCAGGCGCATGGTCGAGCTCTTGCCCGCGCCGTTCGGACCGAGGAAGCCGAAGGTCTCGCCCCGCTCGACGGTGAAGTCGATGGCGTCGACGGCGGTGAACGCGCCGAAGCGCTTCGTCACTTCCCGACCCACGATCATCGGCTCCTTTGACACGGCGAGCCAACCTAGAGTTTGGGCCGCACTGGGGGGAACGATTTTGGGGAAGCGGATCGGCGCGCTGCTCGCGGCGTGCTTCGTGTTGATGACCATTGCACCGCGCGCCGGCGCGGCGCCGGACGAGGTCACGCCGGCGGAGGACAACCCGCCGGGGTGCACGACCGCCGGGTTCGGCAATTCGAGCCAATGCGGCGCCCAGGGGCGCAACAACTTCGACGACGCCAACCACGTGGCGCCGATCGACGAGTGCAAGACCACTGTCGCGCCGTCGGGCTCGACGATCACGCGCATCCTGCCCAACGGACCGCGCCGCGCCGACAACTCGCTGGCGTTCATCTCCGGCGCCTGCGTCTATCTGCCGCCGGGCTACGCCACCAGCGGACTCCACTACCCGGTGCTGTACCTGCTGCACGGTGGCGGAGGTGACGAGCAGGACTGGGCCAACCCGCACGACGGCGATATCCGCAAGACGCTCGACGACTTCTACGCCGCCGACGCGTCGCACGCAGTGATCGCCGTCATGCCCGACGGCAACGACGGCAACTGGCACGACTACGCCGACGGCTCGTTCATGATCGAGACGTACGTACTGCGCTACCTGATTCCTTACGTCGACCGGCACTTCCGCACGATCGCCGATCGACGCGGTCGCGCCGTCGACGGCTTGTCGAACGGCGGCTACGGAGCGCTGGAACTCGCGGCGAAGGCGCCGGACCTGTTCGTGGCCGCCGGCGGCATGTCGTCCAACGTCGGCGGGCGCGACATGTCCGGCTTCGGGAACCCGGAGGAGTTCGGCGCCTTCTACTACGGCAATACGCCCACGCCGTTGGCGTCGAATCTCGACAACGTCGCGGTCACGATGGACCTCGCCAACGGGTGCTCCAACCAGCAGGACCTCAGCACCAACCTGTGCCTGCTCGTCGCCGTCGACACCGCGTTCCGCTACGACAACGAAGCGTTCCGCGACGCGATGGCGAAGGTCGAACACGTCGGAGCGTTCGAGTACCGCGAGAGCGAGGGCGAACACGAGTGGCGGTGGTGGACGACATGGTTCCGCGAGCGGCAACTGCCCTTTATCTACCAACGCCTCGCCCAACCGGCGCACACACCGACGACCTCGCCGCTGCCGGCGTCGTTCCGCTACCGGTCGATCGCGTCGCGCTTCAGCGTCTACGGCTACGACGTCACCGTCACCCGCGCCCACCCGGAGTTCCTCGACCTCGCCAACGTGTCGGCCGGCGGCCTCACCGTGACCGGCACCGGTACGGCGACAATCACCACCGCGGCGCGCTACGTCCCCGGCGCCGCCTATGCAGTCACGACCCGCGCCAACGGTGTCGACCGCGACGCCCTGGTCAAGGCTGGCCGCGACGGACGCCTCACCTTCTCCGTCGACCTCGGCCCGTCGCATGACGCCGAGGAGTACTCGCCTCCGGCGCGGGCCGAAGACGCCGCTGGCACCTACGCCTTCGCCACCCGCGAGATCGCCATCCGTCCGATCCCGATCGTGCGCGCCGCCGTCGAAGCTCGAAGCGGCACAGACGCCCTCCCCCGTACCGGCGGTTCCGCGGAACCGCTGGAGATCGGTGCGCTCCTGCTGACCTTGGCGCTCGCTGGTCGCGTTGTGAATCGGCTCCGTACCGCGGAGTAGGGTCGGCCTTCCGTCAGATCCAGATAGGGAGGGACACATGGCAAAGGCTGCCGTTTTCGTTGGGCAGGACCAGCCCCTCGTCATTCGTACCGATGTTGAAGTCGAGGCGCCGCACGCGCACGAAGTGAAGGTCCGCATGGGCGCGTCGGGTGTGTGCCACTCCGACCTGTCGATGACCAACGGCACGATGATGGCGTTCCCGCCGATCATCCTCGGCCACGAGGGCGCGGGCGTCGTCGAAGCGGTTGGTGAAGGCGTCACCAACGTCAAGGTCGGCGACCACGTCGTCATCTCCTGGGTGCCCCAGTGCGGCGAGTGCTTCTTCTGCCAGCATGACCAGGGCTACCTGTGTGAGGCGGCGTCGGGCGCGCTCGCGATGGGCACGATGATGGACGGCACCACTCGGGCCACGTCCGAAGGCGCTCCCCTGCCGCAGATGGCCGGCGCCGGCACGTTCTCGGAGGTCTCGATCCTGCCTGATGTCGCCGTGGTCAAGATCGACGACGACGTCGACATGAAGGTCGCGGCGCTCATCGGCTGCGGCGTGCTCACCGGTACCGGCGCGGCGATGAACACCGCCGACATCAAGCCGGGCGACACCGTCGCCGTCGTGGGCTGCGGTGGCGTGGGCCTCAACGTCATCCAGGGAGCCCGCATCAAGGGCGCCAAGGAGATCATCGCCATCGACATGGTCGAGTCGAAGCTCCAGCTGGCCAAGGAATTCGGTGCCACCGCCACCGTCAACGCCGGCCAGGGCGATCCGGTTGCCCAGGTCATGGAGATGACGGGCGGCCGCGGCGCCGACGTCGCGTTCGAGGTCATCGGCCTCCAGGCCACGATCGACCAGACGATCAACATGACCCGCCGCGGCGGCCAGGCGATCCTCGTCGGCGTGCCGAAGATGGACGTCATGGTTACCCAGCCGGCCTTCTTCGGCATCGTGCTGGCCGAGAAGACGATCAAGGGTTGCTGGTACGGCTCGTCCAACGTGCAGAAGGACGTGCCGAAGCTGGTCGAGCTCTACAAGAAGGGCGAGCTCAAGCTCGACGAGCTGATCAGCCGCACCATCCCGCTCGAGGACGTCAACGAGGCTTTCGAAGCGATGAAGACCGGCGAGGTTGCCCGCTCGGTCATCGAATACAAGTAACGCAGCCCAGACGCGAAACGAGGCCCGCCCCACAAGGGGGCGGGCCTCGTCGCGTACGTCACCGGTCTGTGAACAGGCTGACGGCGCGCCGCGCCAGCTCGCGTACGAAGCCGCTGCCCGCGGCGCTGGCCTCGCCCGCCGGTCCGCCAGTGCGGGCGACGACGAGTTCGAGGCTCGGCACCACGACGCAGCACTGATCGCCGGCGCCGAGCGCCGCGAAGGCATCAGCGGGCACCCCGGGAAAGAACGGCCCTTCGACCCGCACGGCGAGGCGGGGCGCGAAGAAGAACGGTGAGCCGTTGACCCACCACAGCAGTCCGTACGCCGGGTTCAGTTGCTGGCTCGGTCGCGTCATCGCCTGGCGGTACGCGTCGTCCACACCGAGTCCGGCGCAGCCGCGCATCACCGCGTCGCCAAAGCGCACGAGGTCGCGCGCCGGCGAGACCAACGCTTCCATCGGCGTGCCGTCGGGATAGAAGAACGCGCCCTTGAAGATCGCCGGCAGCCGGTCGTTCCACACGCGGGGCTGCCACCGGCTGGCCGTCATCCCAAGGGGCCCCGTGACCCACTCCGCCGTGATGGCGTCGAGGTCGCGGTTCGTGGCGGCGCGCAGCACCCGCTTGACCGTCGGGTACACGACGAGGTTGTAGTCCCACCGCTCCCCGGGCGCGGTGACGAACTCGAGCGCGTCGCCGAGCCCCGAGGTCATCGACAGCAGGTGCCGCAGCGTGATGTCACCCTCGGTGGCCACCTCGGCGCGGCCGGTCCATCCGGCGCCGAGGTGGTCGGTGACCCGATCGTCGAGCCTCAGGTCGCCGCGCGCCACCGCGATGCCGACGAGCACTGACACGATCGACTTCTGCGTCGAGGCCACGTCGACGGGCGCGGCCCATTGTTCGTCGACGACGACCTCGCCGCGGTGCATGACGCACAGGTCGACCGAGTTCGCCGCCCGGACGAAGTCGACGAACGCGTGCGCGGCGCTCAGGTGCCCGGCTGGTTGAGCTGGATGATGGCGAACACCGCGCCCTGCGGATCCATGGCAACGGTGATCTTGCCGGCGTCGCCGGCGTCGAAAGGCTCCATCATCGTGGTACCCCCGAGCTCCTTGATCTTGGCCGCGGCGGCGAACACGTCGTCGACGGCGAAGTACACGAGCCAGTGTTCGGGCACCTCGGGCGGAAAGCGATCGGGCGTCATCGGCATGGCGCCGCCCATCTCGCGCCCGTCGAGGGCGAACTCCGCGTAGTCCTCACCGCCGCCCCACGTCCAGCCGAACACCTCGCTGTAGAACTGCTTGGCCGGTTCGAGGTTGCGGGTGTTCAGCTCGCTCCAGCACAGCGTGCCGTGCTCGTTGACGCGGTAGGAGCCGATCGACGCCATGGGTTGCCAGATGCTGAACGCCGCGCCGTTCGGGTCCATGCACACCGCCATGCGCCCGGCATCCATCACGTCCATCGGGGCCACGATCACCGTTCCGCCCGCCGCCTCGATCTTCTTCGCCGCGGCGTCGGTGTCGGCGACGGTGAAGTACGTGGTCCAGAACGGCGGCCCGGGTGCCTGCTGCGGGCCGATGCCCGCCACGTCGTCGCCGTCGATCTGGGCCATCTTGTAGCCGCCGGCGTCGGGACCGAGGTCGTTCACCTTCCAGCCGAACAGCGCGCTGTAGAACGCGGCGGTGGCGGCGGGATCCGGACTGCCGATGTCGACGTACGACGGGGTCCCCGGTGCGTAGCTCGTTCGCTTTGGCATGCGTTCAACATACGCCGAGGGTGTAACGCGTAAAAGGGCGCGGCGGTTACTGTCAGGTGACTCCTCCTATGGCCGTCAGACTTCCCGCGGCGGAACGCCGGCAACAGCTCGTCGATACCGCCCTCGACCTGTTCGCGGCCAAAGGGCTGCACGGCACGTCGATGGACGACATCGCCGAGGCGGCGGGCGTCACCAAGCCGGTGCTGTACCAGCACTTTCGCTCCAAGCGCGCCCTGTTCCTCGAACTCCTCGACCAAGTGGGCCGGCAACTTCTGTCCGCGATCGCGGCGGCGACCGCCAACGCCACCTCGCCGCGCCAGCAGGTCGAACTCGGCCTCACCGCCTATTTCCAGTTCGTCGCCGACCACCACTCGTCATTCGTGCTGCTCTTCGGCGACGGCACCCGTCGCGACGAGGAGTTCGCCTCGGCGGTCAACGGCGTGGAGAACACGATCGCCGACTTCGTAGCCGCCCTGATCGCCGCTGGCCTCGACGACGCTCACCGCCAACTCCTCGCCCACGCCATTGTGGGCATGGCCGAGAGCGCCAGCCGGCGTTGGGTGGCTTCGGGTGCGACGGAGTCGGCAAGCACCGCGGCCAGCCGCGTCGCCGACCTCGCGTGGGCAGGATTGCGCGCCGTCCACCGATGACCACACCCGGCCGCGACGTCCACGTCGCGCCGTGGGACGGCGAGTGGCCCGCTGACGACGGCGACGCCAACTTCAAGGCCGACATCGTCCTGTACAAGCACAGCGACCCGCTCAGCACCCTCGACAACCTCAGCCGCGCCATCGGGGTCCCGGTAGGCGGCCTCGTCCACTACGTCCTCGCTCGCTGGGCCAGCGCCGGGAGCGCCGCCGCGCTCGAGATGGGCCCGTCGATGATCGACCGGTTGTGGGAGCACGTCGAGACCGCCGAAGCCGCCGGGACCGACGACGCCCGCCTGGCCGCCTACGACGCGCTCAAGCAGATGGTGTCGTGGTTGCGCATACCGCTCGCCGACAACGGGTAGCCGCGACACATGAGCGCGACACAGATGGCCACCGAATTTGCGACCGACCTGGGTGAAAGGCTCAAGCACGAGGGCGAGAAGCTGCGCACACTCGAGCTCGTCACGCGACCTCTGCGAAAGCCCGAGCCCGAAAAGAAGCACAGCAAGCTCGGCATGATCATGCTCGTTCTCGCCGGCGCCGGCGCCGTCTATGCGCTGTACCGCATGGTGCGCCCGACGGCCGAGGAGCCGTCGTTCACACCGCGCCAGCAGCCGGCCGCCGAAACCAAGAATGGTTCGGAGCCCGAAAACCGATTCGCTACCGCCGGCCGGTAAACCGACTCACAGCCAACTCACAACCGACCTGAATGCCCTTTTGATGGTTTGAGGACAAGACTCCCCCTTCGTGGGATTCGTGGGGTCATACGCGCGCAGCGAATTGGTGCGCCGCAAGGGGCGCACCATCGTGACGGCTCTCGGGCTCGCCGGCGGCGTGGCGCTGGTTTTGTCCATCGTCGGAGCGTCCGCTGGACTCGCGGACGCGCAGAACCGGGTGCTGACGCCGCTGTCGTCGGTCGGGACGGACATCCTCGTCACCCGCCAGACCGCGGCCGACGCCAACGCCACCAACAACGCGAACGGCAACGGCGGCACGGCGGCGGCGAACGGGCCGGGCGCGCGCCGCGGCTTCGGCCAGGATCAGGCCGCCACAGCCGAAGAGACCAACGCCATCAAGACCGACCTGTCGAAACTCGGCAACCCCGGCGACAAGTTCACACACGACTTCTTCGTCGCGTCGGGCGGCGTCACGTTCGACACCAGCGTCCTCACGCAGTTGCAGAAGGTCAGCGGAGTGGCGGCGGTGGTGCCCGGCCTGACCATGGTCGCCACGCACCAGACCGGCACCGTCCCCCAAATCGTGGCCACGATCAACCAGCCCGAACAGACCGTGCAGCCCGCGCCGCCGACCGAGCAGGAACGCGCCGACATCCAGGCGTGTCTCCAGAAGCAGGGCGTGACTTTCGGCAACGACGGTGGCGGGCAGCAGACCGCGCCGGCCCCGGGTGACAACGGTGGGGGCGGCGGCGGCGGGCGCGGGTTCCGCGGCGTCGGCGGCCAAGCCTTCCTGCAGTGCCTGCCCCAGCGGTTCCAGCAGTTCCGCATCCCGCAGCAAACGCTGACGCAAGCACTCAACCCACCCCAGACCGACATCACGTCGACCACGTACACCGCCGGCGGTGTCGACCCGAAGCATCCCGACTCGGGCCTCGTGACCGCCAGCCAGGTCGTGAAGGGCCACTACCTGTCGAGCTCCGCCACCGACGAAGTGATGGTGGCGGCGAGCTACGCCAAGTCCAACAACCTGGACCTCGGCAAGACCCTCGCCATCAACGGCAAGACGTTCAAGGTCGTCGGCATCGTGCAGCCCGCCGTGCAGGGCAGCGCGGCCGACGTGTACTTCCCCCTGTCGACGCTGCAGGATCTCTCGAGTCGGCAGGGCCGCATCAACACGGTGCTGGTGAAGGCCAACAGCTCGGGCAACGTCGACAAGGTCGCCGCGGCGATCCGCAAGCAGCTCGGCAGCGAGGCGCAGGTGGTCACGACGGCGTCGCTCGCGTCCCAGGTCACCGGCAGTCTCAAGGACACGAAGAAGCTCGCCGACCGCTTCGGCGGTGTCCTGGCGATCATCGTGCTCGGATCGGCCTTCGCCCTCGCCGCCCTGTTGACGCTGTCGTCGATCGGCAAGCGCGTGCGTGAGATCGGCACCCTGCGCGCCGTCGGGTGGCCGCGCAAGATGGTGATGCGCCAGATCCTCGTGGAAACGCTCGGCATCAGCGTCATCGGTGCCGTGCTCGGCGTCGCCCTCGGCTTGTTCGGCGGCTTCGTCATCGGAAAGGCGTCGCCGTCGCTGAGCGCGACGGTGCCGACGGTCAACAGCTCGGCGCGACTGCTCGCCGCCGTCGGCGCCACCAGCCGCAACGCCGCGGCGACCAACGCGACGCGCACGTTGCACCTCACCGTGCCCGTCGACGTCACCACGATCGTGCTCGGTGTGTTCCTGGCGCTGCTCGGCGGCCTGCTCGCCGGCGGCATCGGTGCATGGCGGGCGAGCCGGTTGCAGCCGGCCGAAGCGCTGAGGAACCTCGGATGAGCATCGTCACCACGCAGCCGCGCTACCTGCTGGACGACGTCTCGCGCGTCTACAAGACGGGCGGCGGCGACGTGCGGGCCGTCGACGGCATCACGCTGTCGATCGCTCCGGGCGAATTCATCGCCATCGAAGGACCGAGCGGCTCGGGCAAGTCGACGCTGCTCCAGCTGATCGGCGGGCTCGAACGGGCAACCAGTGGACGCGTCGAACTCGACGGTGAAGACCTCGGCACGCTGGGTGACACCGAACTCACGGCGCTGCGCAACAAGGCGATCGGCTTCGTGTTCCAGCACTTCAACCTCATCCCGACATTGACCGCGGTCGACAACGTCGCGCTGGCGCTGGCACCCAGCGGCGTGTCGAAGCAGGAACGGCTGGCGCGCAGCACGTCGATGTTGCAGCAGGTTGGCCTTGGCGATCGTCTCGACCACCTGCCCTCGACGCTGTCGGGCGGCGAGCAGCAGCGCGTCGCCATCGCCCGCGCCTTGGTGAACCGGCCGCGCGTGCTGCTGGCCGACGAGCCGACGGGCAACCTCGACACCGCCACGACCAACGAGATCGTCGAGATCCTCGGCACGCTCGGCGAAGACGAAGTGACCGTCGTGCTGATCACCCACGCCGTCGAAGTGGCCGAACGCGCCAAACGCCGCGTGGCGCTGCGCGACGGCAAGATCGTCAGCGACTCGGCTTCTTCGTGACCGCGGGGTTGTAACAGACGCCGCGCATGCCGAGCATCTGAGCCGACACGCACTTGTTGGAGTTGAGGCACAGCCGGGGCGTGGCGTCGCCGCCGAGGATGCGTTCGGCCAAGTCGGGCTCGGCGTAGAACGGACGGCCGATGCCGACCACGTCGGCGTCGCCGGCGTCGAGAATGGCGTTGACCTCGTCGGCCGTGCGGATGCCGCCGACCGCGAAGACCGGAATGCGCACCCGCTGCTTGACGGCACGGAACAGCTCGCGGTTCCACACGGGCTCGAACGGGGCCCGCTTGCCGCCGTACCACGCACCGGCTTTGACCACGGCACGCCGGAAGCGCTTCGGCGCCGTCTTCTCGAAGCGGTTCTTCATGCCGTTGTTGGTCCACAGACCGTCGGGCACGCCGCCGCGGCACAGGATCGTGTCGGGGAACACGCCGACTTCGACGGGCGTCACCGCGTCGAAGCCCCATTCTTCGAACAGCGTCGCCAGGCGCAGGGCGTCGTCGAAGCCGATGTGCTTCGTGCCGGGTAGGCCGCCGAACTCGCAGGGCACCTTCACGAGGCAGGGGTAGTCGGCGCCGGCGTGGCGCGCCACCTCCTCGCGAATGAGCCGCAGCACGCGGGCGCGGTTGTCGAGCGAACCGCCGAATTCGTCGGTGCGACGGTTGTAGAACGGCGACAGGAACTGGTCGAGCAACTTGGCATTGGCGTTGCCGAGTTGGACGGCGTCGTAACCGGCTTCGCGGCCCCAGGCGGCGGCGCGTCCGTACGTCGTCGCCAGCTGGCGCACTTCGTCGGTGGTGAGCGCGTGCACCGGCACGCCGCGGAACGCCGCCCGAATCGGCCACGGTGGTTTCGACGCCGCCAGCAAGGGACCTTGGCGCTGCGAGGCGTACGGCTCCTGCCACGCCTCGATGGCGTAGAGCCCTCCGTGGCCCAGCTGGAGCACGATCGCCGCGCCCGCCGCGTGCACCGCGTCGACCATGGGGGCGAACCTCATCACCTTTTCGCGCGTGTCGGCGCATGACATGCCCGGCCCAGTGCGGCCTTCGCGGGCGATGCACGTCGAGCCCTGCACGATCATGCCGACGCCGTGGCGCGCGTTCTCGACGAAGTGCGCGGCGTACTTGTCGCCGGCGTCGGGGCCGTCGCCCACGCCCTCGAGCACCGGGGCGCGGTAGAGGCGGTTGCGCACCGTCATCGATCCGATGGTCAGCGGCGTCCGCAGTACACCTGTCATAAGGTCAATCCATGCTTCGCAAGTTCGCGGTGGTCGCCGCATTCGTAACACTTCTCTCCGCCTGCAGTACAAGCGGTGGGGGCGACGAACGCCAGGTGCTAGTCGACTTCAGCCCGGACAACGTCGCCGTGTTCGTCGCGAAGTACTTCCCGGCCAAGGTCACGGTCACGCCCGGACAAACCGTCGCGTTTCACCAGACGTGGACGGGCGAGCCGCACACCATCACCGGCGGCGCGTTCCCCAGCGAGGCGCTGCGCAAGTCGAAGCAGTGGTTCGCGCTGTTCGACAGCTACACCGAGCTCGCGGCCAAGAACACGTCGATGGTCAATCCCGACGACCCCGGCGACGCCACCTTCCAACAGTTCGCCGCCGCACTCAAGGCCGCCAAGCCGGCCGCGACGCGTGACAAGGTGCTCGCCGACTGGCGCGGGCTGCGCGCCGCGTACCCCGATCTGCCCGACATCGACAACCCGCCGGACATGCCGTTCAGTGAGGTGAACGATCTGGTCGACCGTTTGTCGGCCAGTTCGTTCGGGTCGCTCCCGAGCGCGACCGACGACAACGACAACATCAACCAGAACGTGGCGCGGCCGTGCTACCTCAAGACCGGCGCGCCGCCCGAGGACCCCAACCAGTCGTGCACGGCGGCGCAGCGTCACCAGCCCGCGTTCGACGGGAAGTACGCCTTCTACAACAGCGGCGTGATCCCGTACGACGGCCCGCGCGGCAACACCTACCGGATGAAGATCGCCACCACCACGAAGCCGGGCAAGTACTTCTTCTACTGCGCGATCCACGGACCCGACCAAAGCGTGGAGGTCGACGTCGTCAAGCCCGGCACGAAAACCCCGTCAGCGTCAACGGTCGCGCATCAAGGCCGGCAGGAGGCAGAGGCGGTAGTGGCACCGATGGTGGCGGCGTACCGCACTGCGGTTCAGAGCAATGCCGCTCGCTTCCATGGTTCGAAGATCAAGGGTCCCTTCGCCGGCCTTCCCACGGATATCCACGGATCAGTCAACGAGTTCGTGCCGCGCACCCTGCACGTGAAGGCTGGCGCGCCCATCACCTGGAAGGTGTCAGGCGCGCACACCATCAGCTTCGACGTGCCGGCCTACTTCCCCATCCTCGAGTTCAGCGCCAACAAAGTGCGCTTCAACCCGAAGACACGCCGCGCTGCCGGCGGGGCAACGCCGCCGCCGGCCGATCAGAGCGCGACGAAGAAGATCGACGGGGGCACCTACGACGGCACCGGGTTCTGGTCATCGGGCCTCGTCGGCAACGACAGCGAGCTCGATTACACCCTGCGCATCACGAAACCGGGCACCTACAACTACGCGTGCTTGGTGCACCCGCAGATGATCGGCCAGATCGTCGTCAGCTAAGCGCTTTGATCATCAGCATCGTGTCCTCGCTGATGCTCGACGGCACGATGTAATCGTCCTCGCTGCGGATCTGGTCGAAGTTGTCGCGCACGTCTTCGAGCGTCAGTTCCTTGTTGGTGTAGCCCGGACCGACGGCGATGAAGATGCGGGCGACGCGGCCGCCACCGCACGAATACAGCTCGCCCGTCACCGGGCAGTCCTCGTGGGCGAGGAAGGCCACGATCGGCGTGATGTGCTCGGGCAGCAGGTTGTCGGCCATCGGGCCGAGCAGGTCCTCGGTCATGCGCGTCTTGGCGACGGGCGCGATGGCGTTGGCCTTGATGTTGTTCTTCGCCCCTTCGACGGCGAGCACGCGGGTGAAGCCGACGAGACCCATCTTGGCGGCGCCGTAGTTGGTCTGGCCGAAGTTGCCGAAGACGCCGGCGGGCGACGACGTGTTCACGATGCGCCCGTAGCCCTGCTCCTTCATGCGGATGTACGCCGGGCGGGTCACGTTGAACGCACCCTTGAGGTGCACGTCGATGACGGGGTCGACGAGGTCGGGCGTCATGTTGTGGAACGACTTGTCGCGCAGGATGCCGGCGTTGTTGACGACGATGTCGATGCGGCCGAAGGCGTCGATCGCCGTCTGCACGATTGCCTCGCCGCCCTCGGGCGTGGCCACGCTGTCGTAGTTCGGCACGGCTTCGCCGCCCGCCGCCTTGATCTCGTCGACGACGGTCTGCGCCGCGGTCTGCGAGGACCCGGTGCCGTCGGTGGCGCCACCGAGGTCGTTGACCACGACCAGCGCACCGCGACGCGCCAACTCGAGGGCGTGCGAGCGGCCGAGACCGCCACCCGCGCCAGTGATGATTGCCACCTTGCCGTCAAAAGAGAGGTCAGACATGGGGCGGCAGCCTAGATACCGCGCGGTATGGATGCCTACTCAGCGGTAGATGTTCAGCGTGGCGTCGCAGCCGAAATCGGCAGGATTGCCGCGACCCGTCGCCGCCAGGACGAACAGGCCTGGATTGCCGGTGATGCGCTCGCCGCCGCCCTTGACGTCGATCTCAGGCACGCCGTCGAGGGCCAGCGTCGCCGGACCCCAACCCTGCGCTTCGAGATGGAACGCCACGTGGCTGAGCGCGGCGAGCAGTTCGGCCGGCGACGGATGGTGGCCGAGGCCGAGGGCGTCGTCGATGTCGTCGGCGTGGACGGCGCCGTCGAACACGAGGGCTTCGACGCCTTCGGCGAGGGTGCCGTCGAAGTTGGGCAGCGGCGCATCCCACGCGTCGGGCGGGAAGGCGGCGACGAGCGCCGGGGCGGCGGCGCGCACGCCGTCGAGTTCGTCGGCGAGCTGTGCGCCACTACGGCCGCGCCGCTCTTCGGCCTGACGCTGGGTCACCTCGGGCGTGCCCTGCCCTTCGACCTGGCCGGCGGCGATCTCGACGATCGATCCGACGAAGTGACCGGCGACGTCGCCGACGGTCCAGCCGTCGCATCGGCTGGGCGTCGTCAGTTGCCCGGCGGTCAGGGGACGTACGAGCGCGGAGAAGCGGGCGAGTCCTTGCTCGAACGCGTCGAGGAGCTCTTCACGGGATTGGATGGGTGCCATGCGGCCACCGTGCGCCGGCGGCGTCACGGATCCAATTACCTGTCACGTCATGGTCGCGGTGTAAGAGTTTCATTACCTTGCGTTCCATGACCGCACCGACGTTGCTGCGCCAGTGGCGGAACCATCGTCGCTTGAGCCAACTCGAACTCTCCAACAAGGCGGGCGTGTCGACCCGCCACCTCAGCTTCGTCGAGACGGGACGCGCCCAGCCCAGCCGTGAGTTGCTGCTCCACCTCGCCCGCGCCCTCGACGTGCCCATGCGCGACACCAACCACCTGCTGCTCGCCGCGGGGTTCGCGCCCGTCTTCGGCGACGCGCCGCTCGACGCGCCCGAACAGCGCGACACCCTCGCGGCGATCGAGCGCGTGCTGGCGGCGCACGAGCCGTGGCCGGCGCTGGTGGTCGACCGGCACTGGAACCTGGTGCTCGCCAACAAGGCGTCGCTCATCTTCAGCGAAGACGTCGCGCCGCAGCTCCTCGAGCCGCCGCTGAACGTGCTGCGCGTGTGCCTGCACCCCGACGGGATGGCGCCGCGCATCACCAACCTCGGTGTCATGGCCCATCACGTGCTGAACAACCTGCAACGCCAGATCGACGCGCTGGGTGACCCGGTGCTCGTCGCGTTGGCCGACGAGTTGCGCGGGTACGCCGGCGACCGCCTCGGCGACGCCCCCGAAGGCGACACCGGACTCGCGGTCACGATGGAACTCGAGCGCGGCGGCGACACGCTGCGCTTCGTCAACTTGATTGCAACGTTCGGCAGCGCCGTCGACGCCACCACCTCGGAACTCGCGATCGAAACCTTTCTGCCCGCCGACGAGGCAACGGCGTCCGCGCTCACGCGGGTGACGGTCTCCTAGAGCAGCCCGATCAGTCGGATGACGATCCCGACGATCTGGGTGATGCCGCCGGTGACGATCACTGGTTGTGTGGCCCGGTTGTTCGACGTGTTCGGGTCCGACAGGCCGCCGGCGGTCGTAGCGTTGATCAAGTACCCGCCGATCGTCGAGCTCGCCCGGAGCTGGTAGGTGACTTGGGCCGTCGCGCCCCGGGCGACGATGCCCAGGTCGCAGTGGGGACGCGTCTGGACGGGGCAGGTGCCCTGGCTGGTGCTGACGGAGGTGACCTGGAAGCCATCCGGAAGTTGCAGGTCCGCCAACCCCGAGGGCACGCCGACGCTGCCGTGGTTGGTGATCGACTGCGTCACCGTGAACCTCGCGCCGACCTGCATGGTCGACGTGCTGCTGGTCACGGCGGTGGAAAGGTCGCCGTCGTTGGGATCGAAGCCCGGCGTCGCCATGCACGCCGACAGTTCGCTCGTGCCCCGGCGGCCAGTGGCCGTCGCGGTGAGATAACGCGACCGCGCCACCGCGAGGCCGTGGGCGTCGAAGACCGCGTGACCGTGGTCGTCGGTCGTGACCGGCACCGTGCCCAGCCACGTCTCGGCCTCGCCGTGGCCCGACGGGTCACACGTGGCGTTCGAGTAGATATCGACGTTGTAGTGAGCGTCGGTGTCGGCGTCGAGTTGCCCCACGACGCGGCCCCCGTTGTCGGAAGACGCCAACAGCACCGGGAAGTTCGTGATGCCGTCCACATCGAGACTGTCGTTCGGGGTGACCCCCGGCTGATTGTCGTAGTTCAGGACGTCGATGGCCAAGCCGTCGTTGTTGCGGATGACGTTGCGAAGCACCCGCGCGTCGCCGTCCGAGCCCCCGACGCGCACGCCGGTGCCGTTGAACGCGATCACATTCGCGCCCGCAGCAGAGCCGTCCCCAATCTCGTTGTACCAATACGAGTCGATCCCGATCCCGTTGCCCAGCTGCGCGGTGCCGAGCCGGTTGGTGCCGACGAAGTTCCCCAGCACCGTCGAGCCGCCCGTCACGCTGATTCCCGTCGAGTAGCCGACAATCACGTTGCCGTGACCCGGACCACCGATAGTCGCGGGCGAGGAGCCATCGGCTGCGATCCCCACGGCACCGTCATACCCGCAGGCGTCGAATGGCGGCCGAAACGCGTCGCCGTCAGCCTCGGTGCCGACGTAGTTGTCCGTCACCATGGCGGCGTCCCCGTCCAGACCGATACCGAAGCAACCGATGACGACGTTGCGCCGGATCGCGTCTGTACCTATACCGGTCCCCAAGACGCGGATCGAGCCCCCGTCGCCGAGGCGGTGATGACCCGACGCGTCCGTACCGATCAGATTCCCCTCCACCGTGACGCTCGCATGCGCGCCGCCGATGCTGACCCCGCCGTTGATCACGTTCCCCGCGCCCGCGTCGGTGCCGCCGACCACGTCACCCGGCCCCGACACCACGACGCCGAACGTCGCCCCGGACGACCAATCCTCCGGGGTCGTGCCATCGAGGGTGCCGATGTAGCTGGCTTCGAGACGATCGTTGCCGCCCTCGAGCAAAACGTCGTACAGGCTGAACCGCCACACGCTCAGCGCGCGAATCGTGCTGCCCGCGGCGCGTACGTCCAGGCCGACCGTCGCATAGGGGTGTTCAGTCGCCTGGCTGCCGTCGATGACGACCAGCGGTGTGCCGGCATAGCCCGGCTGCGTGCTGCCGTCGATGGTGACGGCGTCGGTGATCGGCGGCAACGTGGTACCCGACAGGACGATCGTCGCGGGCCCGCCGTTGTCGATGGCGAAGTTGATCTGGTCCGCACCTACATCCGCGTTGGCCTTCTTGATCGCCTCCCGCAACGTGCAGTCGCTCTGCACGCCGCAGACCCCGTCGTCGTGGTCCGCCGCCGTCGTGACCACGATCGGCGCGTTCGCCGCCGCCGCCCCCGACGCCCCCACAACCGCCCCGGCCGCGACCAAAAGCCCGCATACCGCCACGACCGCGCTCCGCCTCATCGTTCCCCGATTCACCATGCGACGGACCGTACGAAACGCGCCTTGCCAGATCCTTGCCGATGCCTTCGCCAGCGCCACGGCGCGCTCAAGACGGGGCAGGCGACTTCTCTGTCATCGCAGTTGCGTTTGAAAGGCTCCGCTCGGCGGTTGCCCCAGGACG
Organism: Acidimicrobiales bacterium; assembly: GCA_035546775.1. NCBI lineage: Bacteria > Bacillati > Actinomycetota > Acidimicrobiia > Acidimicrobiales > Acidimicrobiales bacterium. The sequence goes on along the minus strand of DASZWD010000016.1, from coordinate 347 downwards.
GCGCCGAGTAACCGGGTCACGATCCCGACGATCTGGCTGATGCCGCCGGTGACGATCACTGGTTGTGTGGCCCGGTTGTTCAACGTGTTCGGGTCCGACAGGCCGCCGGCGGTCGTGGCATTGATCAAGTACCCGCCGATCGTCGAGCTCGCCCGGAGCTGGTAGGTGACTTGGGCCGTCGCGCCCGGGGCGACGATGCCCAGGTCGCAGTGCGCCCGCGTCTGGACGGGGCAGGTGCCCTGACTGGTGCTGACGGAGGTGACCTGGAAGCCGTTCGGGAGTTGCAGGTCCGCCAACCCCGACGGCACGCCGACGCTGCCGTGGTTGGTGATCGACTGCGTCACCGT